>JAYSWO010000246.1:0-11128 GCA_043717975.1 Ferruginibacter sp.
GCCAGAGATTTTAATTGTAGATGAAGTGCTTGCTGTTGGAGATGTAGAATTTCAGAAGAAAGCTTTGGGGAAAATGAAAGATGTAAGTGAAAAAGATGGGAGGACCGTGTTGTTTGTGAGTCATAATATGGCAAGCTTAAAAGCATTATGTACCCAAGGTTTGTTTATGATGAATGGAGAAATAGTTTTTGAGGGCTCAATGATTTCTGCGATAAATGAATATGAAAAAAGAATAAGTAAAAAGCTAGATTCAAATTGGAGCAATGAGTTTGATAGGGATAATGATATTTTTTTAGACACAATAACTATTCTAAATAGCAAATTTGAACCATGTACAGATTTTATTTCAACAGAAGCGGTTCTTGTAGAAATGAAAATTGTAGTAAAAGAGTTTCAACAGCATATTAAAATCGGATTTGATTTAATAAAAAATAGTGATGTTGCTTTTCGAAGTCAACAGGTTGATACAAATAAAGAAACATCATTTGCTAAAGGGATTTTTGCAATAACATGTAAAATTCCAAGCAATATGTTGAATGAAGGTACATATGCAATTAGACCTCAGTTTTCCATTCATTGCGTAAAGAACTTATTAACTCCTGATGATAGTGCGGTAGTATTTAATATAAAACTTGATTCTAAAATATCTGACTATCACTCTATATTAAATGAGACCAATCATCCAGGGCTTGTTTACCCTGCTCTTGATTGGGAAGTAAAAAAAATAATGGAATAATTCTTAACTATGTTCAGCAAAATATTTTTTCATCTAAAAAAAATGCCTTTTTATATAATCAGTCATCCTAAAATGATAATTGATTATTTGTATTTAAAATATAAAGGTGTTGATACTGAATATGGATTTGTTAAGTTAATGGGAAAGCCAATAATTCATAAAACTAAAGGATCTAAAATAATTTTGGGAAAGGGCTGTACACTTGTATCAAAGTCAAAATATAATTTTGCTGGTATTAATCATCCTGTAATATTAGCAACACTTACTCCAAACGCTGTAATAAGAATTGGGACTGTAGGGATTTCAGGGTCTTCCATTTGTGCAGTTAAGTTAATTGAGATTGGAGATTTTAGTGGACTCGGTGTAAACACAAATATTTATGACACAGATTTTCATGCAATGGGAGCATTAGAAAGAAGGAATCAAGTAAACATAGAACAGGCTAACAGCAGCGAAATTATTATTGGGAAAGATGTTTGGATTGCAGCAAACTCTACTATATTAAAGGGAGTAAAAATAGGAGATGAAGCAATAATAGGGGCTGGTTCCATAGTTGTTTCATCCGTACCTTCTAAAACAATTTTTGCAGGAAACCCTGCAAAGAAAATTAGAGACTTATGAATAAAGTACCAAATTGTAAACTTTGTAATGCTACTTCATTAACTAAAGTATTGGCAACAGAAAATTTCGAGATATTAAAATGTAGGTATTGCGAAATAGCATTTACAAACCCAGAACCTACTTTACCTCTATATGAAGAATTAGACTTTCATTCTAAGGATGATATATTAAATGTTACGAACTTAACTACGTTTAAGGACTTGCCTTACGATTGGAAAAAGCTTATAGAAAAGCAGCTCAGTATAATTTCCAATAGTTATAATAAAGAAGCGGCTATAATGGAAATAGGTTGTGGAGAAGGATTATTATTAAATGAATTGAAATTGGGGGGCTATGAAAATATATTAGGTGTGGAGCCCAGCAAAACAGCTACTCTTAGAGCACAAAAGAAAAATCTAAACATCATTAATGAATATTTTTCTGAAAACTTATTGAGTAAGAAATTTGATTTAGTTATTATGTCTCACGTATTTGAACACGTAAAAGATATTCATGATTTTATAAAACAAATTAGTACAGTACTAAACAAAGATGGAGGCATTCTATTTACACAAACAAATTACAAAGGCATTTTTCCTAGCCTTGAAAAAGAAAATTGGTATGCATGGGTTGCAGATCAACACTTTTGGCATTTTACACCAGCTAGTTTAAAAATTATTTTAAATAGATTTAATTACAATCTTCAAGAATTAGACTATTGCTCATTGGTACATCCATTTGATTGGAAATATAAAATAGCTAATAAATTACCTAAGTTGCAAGATCAATTTATAGTACTATTCAAAAAAAATAATATTAAAAATGATAAATAAGATGCTACTTAAATTAAAAGAATTTCTTACTCCTAAAAAAGTGAATAATCTTCAAAATTATTTAAACATTGACGGCTGGCTTACGTCATCCGAAGCTCAAGGTTTGTTTGAGGTGGCAGGTTTGTTAGATAAAGAATCTACTGTTGTAGAAATTGGAAGTTGGAAAGGGAAAAGTACTTGGTGCATAGCCCAAGGATTAAAAAGCGGCACTATTAATTGCATAGATCCTTTTAATGCAGATGGCGAAGCAGGCAGTAAAGAAATATATGAAAATACAAAAGGAAACAAAAGTTTGTTAGATCAGTTTAAAGAAAATCTTTCTACTGTAAGTAAAAATATAACCATTGTACCACATAAGGGATACTCAAACGAATTTGTAGGATTAATAAAGCAAATTGATTTTTTATTTATAGATGGCGATCATAGTATTGATGGTTGTACATTTGATTTTGTACATTTTGAAAAAGATTTAAAAGTAGGAGGGTTTGTGGCTTTTCATGATTATTATCCTGATAGAGCAGATTTAGGACCAACATGGGTTATAGATAACTTAGTAAAGAAAAATGCAGCTTATGTTTTTCACAAAAGCTATGATTCATTCTGTGTATTTAAAAAAATAGTATAGTTTTTTTGTGGATATAGAAAATAGACCAATAATAATTTGTCTTACACCCGTGCGTAACGAAGCATGGATATTAGATACGTTTTTAAAATGTACAAGCTTATGGGCAGATTACATCATCATTGCAGATCAAAACTCTACTGATGGGTCTAGAGAAATAGCGAATAGATATGAGAAAGTAATTTTAATAGAAAATAAATCTAAGCAATTTAATGAACCCGAAAGGCAAAAATTATTAATAGCAGCAGCAAGAAAAATAACTGGCAAACGGTTATTGATAACCCTTGATGCAGATGAAATTTTTGCAGGAAATTTTCTAGATACAGCAGATTGGAATTCAATGTTGAATGCTAAGGAAGGAACAGTATTTGGTTTTCATTGGTTAAATCTTTTGCCAGCTTTTAAACGTTGTTGGAAGTCTGAAGGTTTTTTTCCATGGGCAATAATGGATGATAACTCTCATCATACAGGAGAAGAAATACATAGCCCACGTGTGCCTGTAAAAGATTGGGGAGCTATTGTAAAGCTAGAACAAATAGAAGTACTCCATTATCAATATACTGACTGGAAAAGGATGGAGAGCAAGCATAGATATTATCAATGTATAGAGAGATTAAAGTTTCCTCAAAAGCCTGCTGTAGCCATTTTTAGAATGTACAACCACATGTACGCAATTTTTAAAAATAAATTAAAGGATTGTAAGGAAGAATGGTTTTCTTTTTATGAAGCTAAAGATATATTGCTTAGAAATATTAAACCTAGTGAAACAAACTGGTTTGATGATGAAGTTTCTAAAATATTAATTGAACATGGTTCACATAAATTTAAGAAGGAAAGTATATGGACAGAAAATTTTAGCAGCAAAGACCCAAGAAATTTTATAGATAAAATGCTGCATTTTTACTTAAAGAGAACTACTTACTTTACAAACAATTTTATTGTGAAATTATTTGATAAAGTATTTACTAAAATTTATAAATGATTAGTAAAATTAAGAATTTTGTAAAAGCAGGTATAGATAAGTTACCATATATAAGGGCAATGAAGCAAAAATTGTCTTTTTATGAAACCGAGTTGTTGGTAAAGCCTGGCCATTTCTATAGCCCGATAGCTTCTCAAGAAGAATTGCAAGCTGCAAGAACAAAAATATTTGATGTAAATAAAATAGTACTGGGTATTGATTTTAATGAAACGGAGCAATATGATTTATTAAACAAACTAAAAGATTATTATAACTTATTACCTTTTGCAAATAAAGCAGGAGGCAATACAAGATATTATTTTGAAAACGATGCCTTTTTGTATGCAGATGGTATTTTTTTATTTTCAATGCTTCATCATCTTAAACCAAAAAGAATTATTGAAATAGGTTCTGGATTTTCATCTTCATTAATGCTAGATACAAATGAACTTTTTTTTCAGAATAGTATTGACATAACTTTTGTAGAACCTTTTCCTGACACATTAAAAACAATACTGAAACCTGCAGATAGGTACACACTCATTGAAAAAATGGTACAAGATGTAGATTTGAGCATTTTTAAAAAATTGGATGAAAATGATATTCTTTTTATAGACTCCACACATGTAGCAAAAACGAATAGCGATGTGTTGTTTGAACTCTTTGAAATATTACCCAACTTGAAAAAGGGTGTTAAGATTCATATTCATGACATTTTCAATTTATTTGAATATCCAGAGGAATGGGTAATAGAACAAAAACGTAATTGGAATGAAATTTATTTTGTACAATCTTTTTTGATGTACAATAGCCATTTTAAAATAATTGCTTTTAATACATACTTAGAAGAAAAACATACTAGCTGGTTTGAAGAAAATATGCCACTTTGTTTAAAAAATAGGGGAGGAAGTATTTGGCTCGAAAAAATATTGTAACATCATTTTAATTTTTAAAAGTACATTTTATTTCTTCTGATAAAACACTAATATATTTCCCCAATTTAAACGGATTAAGATTTATTGCTGCATTTGCAGTTATTATTCACCATTTAGAACAAACGAAGTTTTTATACGGGGAAAAAAATGTATTTGAACATCCTACTGTTTTGTTATTTGGATCGTTAGGTGTTACACTTTTTTTTGTACTTAGTGGTTTTTTAATTACGTATTTACTTATAAGTGAAAAAGAAAACACAAGTACTGTACAAATAAAAAAGTTTTATATACGAAGGGTTTTAAGAATTTGGCCTTTATATTATCTTATTGTAGTCTTAGGATTATTCGTATTTCCTTTTATTCCATTTTTTAATTTACCTGTATGGTCTTCAGATATTTTTCTAGGATATGGAGCAAAGATTATATTGTTTATGTTAATCCTTCCCAATGTTAGTTTAATAATTTATCCTGCCATGCCTTTTATGAAACAAACATGGTCAATAGGTGTGGAAGAGCAATTTTACTTATTATGGCCTGTTATAATAAAATATAGTAAAAATTATTTAAAGCCTTTATTGTTTATTGCAATTTTCTTTTTATTTGCAACTGGTATTCTTTTTTGGATAACAAACAAACCTTTTATGATTGGCAATTATTTATTGCCAACTCTAAATTTTTTAAAGCAATATTTTTTATCGTTTCGTGTAGGCTGTATGGCAATAGGCGGTATTGCTGCTTATATTGTTTATTTTAAAAAAGAAAGTGTTTTAAAAATAATTTGTTCATCTACATGTCAATATTTTTTGTATGCTATACTTGTGTTGTTTCTTTATAAAGGTATAAGTGTAAAGTATATTCAAAACGAATTTTACTCATGCATATTTGCTGCTATAATTGTAAATTTGGCATGCAATAAAAAAACGGTATTATCATTATCCCACAAATTGTTTGAGTTTTTAGGAAAAATATCTTATGGTATATATATGTATCACCCTTTATGCATATTGGTGGTTTATAAAGCAGCTTTATATATTTTTGGAAATGTAACTAGTGTTTTATCAAACATATTTTTATATTCGTTAACCATACTATTTACCATTGTAATTGCTTTTTTATCATTTAAATATATTGAATCATATTTTTTAAAATTCAAAGATAGGTTTACTATTGTTTGATAAGTGTACTATGCAATTTCCTAAAATAACTATAATTACACCATCCTATAATCAAGGGCAATATTTAGAACAAACAATTTTAAGCATTATATCTCAAGGTTACGAAAACTTAGAGTATATAATAATAGACGGAGGCAGCACAGATAACTCTGTAGATATTATTAAAAAGTATGAAGATAAAATATCCTATTGGGTTTCTGAAAAAGACAATGGGCAAAGCGATGCTATACAAAAAGGATTGAGTAAAGCTACTGGGGATATTTTTAATTGGATAAATAGCGATGATTATCTTGAACCAAATGCGCTTGCAATCATAGCGGATGAATTTATACAAAACCCTACAAAGAAAATAATTTGTGGATATACACATTGTTTTTATGACGAAGATGGTAGCGAAAGCCATACATATAAAATGGGTATAAAAAAAACAGTAATAGAAACAATAATGAATGTAGAAATGAACCAGCCTGGTTCATTTTATAATTTACATGCAGTAAGAGAACTTGGCGGATTAAATGAATCGCTTAGATATGTATTTGATGGAGAGTTGTGGTTTAGGTTTTTATGCAAGTATGGTTTACAAGCAGTGGGATTCACCAATGAATTAATAGCTCATTTTAGGTTACATAAAACATCAAAATCAGTAGGCGATGGTTTCTTTGAATTTTATAAAGAATTTTTAAACATTCATTTATTCATTGCTAAGCAAAACAACTTACCTCCATTATTTATTAATTATTTAGATAATGAGCAATATATAAACAGATATGTAGCTGGAGTATGGGATTTTACGATGCTTGAGAAAGAAAAATTATATAATTTTTTTGCAGACAAATATAAATATTTACTTTATAAAGATAAATCCTATGCTGATGCAAGGGCTGGCTTAAAAGAATCATTAAAAAATAGATTGCTTACCGATTGGAAACAACAAATTTTTTTAGGCATGAAATTATTATTACCTAAAGGTATTTTAAATGCTATGAGAGAAATAAAAAATAGATGATACAAAATATTAAAACATCTATGGGCAAGTGGGATAATCTTTTTTTTAGAGTAAGTGTAAAATTTTCTCGAAAGAAAATAATTCAAAAAAGTAATTTGAGAAATGTACCCATCATCATTAATAATTTTAATAGGTTAGAATACTTGCAAGCGCAAATAAGTTGGTTAGAAAGAGTAGGCTATTCAAATATTTATATAGTTGATAATAAAAGTACTTATCCGCCACTATTGGAATTTTATAAAAAAACAAAATATACCGTTTACATACTGGATAATAATATTGGGTTTTTGGCTCTCTGGAAAACAGTAATTTTTCAAAAATTTAAACATACCTATTATGTTTATACCGATCCAGATATTTTGCCAAAAGATACTTGCCCAGATACTGTTTTCTCTTTCTTCTTCGATGTTCTACAAAAATATAAAGACGTTGAAAAGGTTGGATTCGGTTTGGTAATAGATGATTTACCTGCATCATATTTGCTTAAAGAAAAAGTGATTCATTGGGAAAAGCAGTTTTGGGAAAAGCAAATTGAATCCAATTTATTTGCCGCTGCAATAGATACAACATTTGCTTTGTATAAGCCTGGTGTTAGAGGAGGGTCTGAACTTAATGCTATACGCACAGGGGAACCATATACCGCAAGGCATTTAAGTTGGTACATAGATTCAAGTAATCTTACAGAAGAGGAAATTTATTATATTAAAACTGCTAATTCATCTAGCTCATGGACGAATGCAATGATGGGTAAAGTTGGTAATAACGATTATTAGCTTTATATGTTAGCAATAGTAATACCGGCATATAGATTAAAATTTTTAGCAAAGACATTAGAATCTTTATGTTTTCAAACCAACCAAAACTTTAATGTTTATGTGGGAGATGATAATAGCCCTGATGATATTGAAACAACTGTAAATTTATTTAAGCACAAGCTTCGTTTAAAGTATAAAAAATTTGAAACAAATGTTGGAAGTAAGTCTCTAACTGTACACTGGCAAAGATGTATTGATATGGTATTTGATGAAGAATGGATATGGCTGTTGCCAGATGATGACACTGCATCTTTGCAATGTGTAGAATCATTTTATACAAAAATGAAAGAAGACAATACCCCAAAAAAACTATATCGATTTCAGACAAATCATATAGATGAACATGATGTTATACTAAAACAGACAAATCTATGCCCACCACTAGAGAGTAATATTGATTTTGTAATTAAAAAATTGACCTTTGAAAGAAATAGTTCTTTAGCAGAATATATTTTTTCAAAGGAGGCATTTGTAAAATGCGGAGGCTTTATAGATTTGCCACTAGCATGGGGAAGTGATGATTTGTTATGGATAAAATTGTCGCAAGAAGATGATATAGTTACTTTGCCAAGTGGTACGGTTAGTTTAAGACAAAGCAGTATTAATATTTCTAACAATATAACATCTTATACAAAAGAAAAATTTGAGGCAAAGTATAAATATCTTTTGTTTCTCATAAGCGATAAAAGTTTTATGAAAAAATTGTTGGATAAATATACAATAACAACATTTAGAAATATTGTTACCAAACATTTGTTTTTTGAGTATAAAAGCCATGCTATTAAATTTTCAATTAAAAATATTATACAGTATGCTTCTTTAAATAATAAAGTTATAGGTGGTGGTTTTTTAAAGAATGTTTACAGATTAGTAAATTATAAATTATCTAATGATAGATTATAGTACAAATAATATAGCTGTATTAATAATTTTTTTTAATAAAATAGATGAAACAATAACTTGTATAAATAGCTTTCTTCCTTCTAAAATAAAAATATATGTGCTAAATAATGGCTCAGATAAAAAGAATTGGGAAATATTAAAATATAGATATAGAAATGATAGTAATTTTATTTTTATTCATTCAAATGATAACTTAGGGCCTTCTGTAGGTAGAAATAAACTCATAGAAGCATCTAAGGAAGAATGGTTGTTTTTTGTAGACAATGATATAACTATTGAACCAGAAGATACCTGGCTAGAAAGTTTCAATACTTTTCTCACAACAAATCTCAGCGCAAAAATTATTTGTCCAAGACTTTTTAATGTACACGAAAATGAATTTGCTCATCATCCCAAATTTTTAAAAAAGAATAATGAAATTTTTGTATCGAATAATGATGAAGCATTTACAAATTATTTTCCATCAGGAGCATCAATAATTCATAGAACAATATTTCTAACACATGGTCTTTTTGATGAAAAACTCTTTGGATTTGAAGATTATGAATATGCTATAAGACTCTTGGTTCATTCACAACAGCCACTACAAGTTTTTAATCTTAGTACGGTTACATTGAGGCATGATCACAAATTTCAAGTGGCCAAAGTAGATAAAGGGGCAGTAAAAGCTAGATATGATAAAGAAAAGCTAACGAACAGTTTTAATTGGATAGAACAAAAACATCAGATAAAATTTGATCATAATTGGCAATGGTGGAGTAATAGGCAAGTAGAGAATATGGTTGGCAAAACTTTTTTTGTAAAAGTAAAAAATTTTTTAAAAAAGATTATTGTAGAATGACTGTCCGTACATTAAGAATTGCTTTAGTTACTTTTGAATTTCCCCCGCATAATGCAACTGGTGGTATTGGTTCTTACTTTTTTCATTTGGCAAATTTACTTGGGAGTTATGGGCATAGTGTATTTGTGTTTTCTGGAACAAATGTAAAACTAGCGCATAATTTTATACAGAATGAAAATTATACGAACTATTTAGTTTTATCTAAAGACAACAATGAGTTTAAAAACGAAGTTGTGCCCATATTTTCTGATTTTGTAGCAAGTAACACAATTGACGTTATAGAAAGCCCTGAAGTAGGCGCATGTGCAATAAAGATTAAAGAAAAATTTCCAGAAATATCTTTAATAGTTAAAATGCATACTCCTGGAGTTTTAATTTCAAAAATATACAACAGTTACAATCCTTTCTATAAAAAAATTAGATTTGTTCTTGGTTCCTTTAAAAAAGGAAGCATAGATCTAGGTTATTGGTCTAAGTCTGATAAAAATAAACATACCAATGATGAGTATTTAATTTGTACAAAGGCAGATTTATTATTATCACCTTCAAATGCTTTAAAAACATGGAGTGTACAATTTTGGGGGTTAAAAGCAAAAAATATTCAAGTACTAGAAAATCCTTTTGTAAGCATTTCACAAAACGCTCCTAGTAAAGTAGAAAGGCAAAGCAAAACAATATGCTTTATTGGGAAACTTACTATTCTTAAAGGGATTATAGTACTAACAGAAACTATTAAAAAGATTGCTACACTTTATCCTGATTACAAGTTTGTGATAGTAGGTAGAGATGAACCGTTTTCTACAAAAAATATATCTGGAAAATCATGGATGATTAGTAAACTTGGGGTGCATGCCTCAAGGGTAGAATTTCTTGGCATCCAAAATGCTACTCAAGTAAGACAAATTTTCGAAAGTTCTTCTATTGCATTAGTACCAAGTTTATGGGAAAATTTCCCAACTGTTATTCTTGAAGCTATGGCTGCTGGTTGTCCAGTAGTAGCATCAAATAGAGGAGGCATTCCCGAGATGGTAGAACATGAAAAAACTGGCTTATTATTTAATGCTACTTCTGCTAATGATTTTGTAAAAAAGATTACATCTATAATTGAAAATAGAGCGTGGGGATTTGAACTTGCTAGAAATGCTCAAAAAAAAATAGTAAGTAATACTCATTTGCAAAATAGGATTTTGAATACCTATGAAAATTTCATTAGGTTAAATGTATTTAAAAAATAAAATCAATGGATAGAATTGCACTTGTAATTCCTTGTTACAATGAAGGATTAACCATAAGAAAAGTGATAAATGATTTTAAATTATCATTGCCCGAGGCTGTAATATATGTGTACGATAACAATTCTACTGATAATACATTTGATGAGGCATTTGCTACGGGTGTAATTGTGAAGAAGGAACGACTACAAGGAAAAGGAAATGTATTGAGACGTGCCCTAAGAGAAATAGATGCAGCTTGTTATTTAATGGTGGATGGGGATGATACATATCCCTCGGAAATGGCCGAAGAATTATGTAGTTTTATTTTAAATGATGGCTACGAAATGTCGATAGGAGATAGACTTGGCTCTAATTATTTTACAGTAAATAAAAGAGTAGGACATAATTTTGGTAATTCATTGATTAGAAATTCTATCAATTTTCTTTTTAAATCTAAAGTTACCGATGTACTTACAGGTTATAGAGC
>JAYSWO010000247.1:0-1731 GCA_043717975.1 Ferruginibacter sp.
GGAGCAGATGGTAATAGTTGGGTGTGTACTTCTAAAAATGAAGGAGAAGAATTAAGTGCTACCGTGTTTAGTCATAATATAAATACTGTAGAAAGTATAAGTGCTACAATAATTTGCACACCTCCAAAAATGGCAAGTAGCCACGTAGATTTTTTGCAATATGTATCTACAGCGGCGTATGATAGTTCACAACCAAAAGAAGCTTCATTGTGGGTTGGTAAAAACATCAATAAAGATAAAGCTACCACAAATATTGGTGGAGTTTCTTTTACAATAAATTCACCTACCAAATGGGCTAGGACATTAACAATTGAAAAAGCAAATAAATAATATAATAAAATTTTACATAAAAAAGCCGTTAATTTTAGCGGCTTTTTTTATGTGCATACTCCAAACCTCACAATAGTAAAATATTTAGTATAATTGCATTTAATGATAGGGCAGCAATCTATTTTTTCTGATATCTTACCAACACTACAAAAGCCAAAGGCAGAGGGCATTGGTCGCAATAAGATTTTAATAGCCCAACGCAATACGAAACTTATACACCGTTATTATTACTACGTACAGTTACAGCCGCACAGGTTAGATTATAGTTATATAATTGGCATACTATCTGCCGAGTTTGATTTGTCAGATTTTCGTATTATTATATTGTTGCAGGAAAACCATACAGAGCTCAAAACCATTATCGCAGCAAAACTTACCAAAAAAGAACTTGCCAAAAAATACCCATTCTTTAGCTGGGAGTAATGTATTCTCCTTTTATAGTAGGGCTTGGAGTGGCTATTTTTTGTGTTACAGGCCTAGCTCCACAATCTGTGTATCCACATTCAAATATTATTACCCTTTCACGTATAGCATCTTCTCGTTCTTGCTTATCCATCGTACGGCGGGTAAGTTTTTTCATGCCCGGTACAGGTGTCCAATTGTGTAGGGCTATATGTACGGCATGTTCTATTTCGTAGTACTCCAATGCTTTTTCTCTATACGGTACCGGTGTGACCATACTACTGTTTGTAAATGGAGTAGTGCCTATGCTTATTACTACCCTGCCGCTGCCTGTTTGCACACCATTTGGCATATCATCAAAACTAAAGCTCGTAAGGTCTATTAATGCACAGGGAAAATTTACCGATGGCTTTATTTCGTAGTTTTCCAACTGCCCAAAGTTCTGATCAACCCACTTTAGTTTTGTTGGTACTAATTTTTCTTTTAGTCTATCCTGTATGGCTATAAATAATTGTCCGTTTGGGCTTTCCATGTTTACGATTTTAATATTTTAAGCATTTGTAACTGTACATCTCTATACAATGCACGAGTAAGTGTAGGGCTTGGGCGCTCTGCTGTTGGCATAAACTGCCGCCTTGGTATGCGCATCCACCTGCTATGTGCTTTTACGCTTGCACTTGGCTTTTCTAACCGCTTGGTGCTTGTTTTTTTTGTTTTTAAGCTAGTTACTTTATACTTACCAAATAGCCGCCTATTGTGTGCTTTTACAGCTACAGTAGCATTTACGCCTTCGTTGTGCGCCTTGGCATATTTTACATAATTGTAAATTGTTGTTTCTCCTGGTCCTGTTTTAAAATTAGTACCTCTGCGTAGTGTGCCGGTATCAATAAGTAATGCCCTACCATTGTTTCGCTTGCCGCCTCGGCGTTTTTTCCATGGCATGCCTTCGTAGCTTTGTTTTCTAAAGTTTTCGTTTATAAATCGCATAGCTGCCTTACC
>JAYSWO010000248.1:0-4395 GCA_043717975.1 Ferruginibacter sp.
TGCCCATGACTTTTATCATCGGCATTTGCATTCTGCTCCATAAGTAATGCCACAAAATCTATGAGGCTTATAATAAAGTAAAAGAAGGAAACAATGATAGCGGTTGTTCCGATCTTCTCTAAAATGTCGTTGGAAGTAATACCATGTATTTTAAAATCCCAACGTGCAGGAAAATTTAATTTTTCTATAGAAAGCACTACAATTACAATAACTATAAACCAGCTCAGGGTTTTTATGGTAAGTGCAAAGAATTGTTTTTTATCAACCGTTTTCCATTTACTTTTTATGGTAGTAAATAACAAAGAGGCAATACCTCTAGATAATAAATTTCTAAAAAGCAATACTGGTACTACAACGGCAAGTATTACTAAGTAACTTCTAACGCTATTATCAAATATCATTTCATCTAAAAAATTCATATGCTTTTTTTTAGCGAATCTTGTATATTTCTACTCCTGTTTTCTTTAGTAAATATACTTTGCCATTCATTGCTTTTATATCTATATAGCCGTTAAAAAAATTTGGCAGAGCATAGGTTTTTAACATAAGGGTATTCAATTCATATATCTGCAATGTGTTTTTTTCAAAACCCATTATTTTATTATTAGCCACAGCTACATGTTGCCAGTTTTTAAAAGGCAAATTATTTTTTAAACTACCATAATAATCAAAAACATAAAATCCTTTTTGTAAATCGTGTAAATATACAGCACCATCTCTGTCTATCATTTCTGTTGGGTTAGGTACTTCATCAAAAATTTGTCGCCAATCGTTTGTTTCACTTAATAAAGTACCATCATCTTTTATCTTTTTGAGTTTAAAATCTTGCTCATCAAATAGCCAAATATTGTTGTCGTATGAGGTGGCTATTGTTTTTGCTTTAAAAATATTTCCTTTTCTAAAATTAATACTGTTTCTAAAACTCAAGAATCTATCCAAAATAACCACGGTAGAATAACTTTTGTAATACAACAATATTTTTAACGGATTGCTCACATCTATCAAAGATGGGTTGCCAAACTTTTTCACATCATTAAAAATAGCTACGGAGTCTCCATTTGCTTTTAATTTTTTTAACTGGTTATCGCTACTAATAAGGTACAAATTATCCAACACATCTATATCTATATAAGAAAAATTGCCGGCAATAAAATGTGAGTAAGCAAAATTGCTATCTGATTTTATTTGCGAATCACTTACAGGATTGTTAAATATTGGCTTTGTTTGTGCGCAGGCGTAAAGATTAAGCAGCACAAAGAATAAAATAATGTATGTATTTTTAATTTTTAGCAAAATCAATCTTTATAATATTCTAATGATAATTTTTCTCCATCAAAAACTGCGTATGTAAAATATTTTATCCAGTCACCAAGGTTAACGTATTTACTTTTCTCGTTTAAAGTAATATCTAAAGGCAAATGCCTATGGCCAAAAATAAAATAATCGTAATGCTCTTTTTCCAACATTTCTTTTGCATAAACCACCAACCATTCTTTGTCTTCTCCTAAAAATATTTCGTTGGTTGTACCAGTTTTTGCCCTGCTTTTTTTACTAAAAAAATCGGCCAATCCAATACCAACTTTAGGTGGTAATATTCCAAATAGCCATTGACAAATGGGGTTTCTAAATATTTTTTTAATAAACTTATATCCTTCATCGCCTGGGCCAAGCCCATCGCCATGACCAATTAAAAATCGTTTTTCATTAAATGTAAATTCCTTTGGCTCAAAATATACAGCTGTATTTAATTCTGTTTGAAAATAATCTTTCATCCACATATCATGGTTGCCCACAAAAAAATGTATTGGAATACCCGCGTCTGTAATTTCAGCTATTTTGCCCAATATGCGCACATATCCCTTGGGTACTACTTTTTTATATTCATACCAAAAGTCAAATAAATCTCCTACTATAAAAATAACGGATGCATCTTTTTTTATGTTATCTAAAAATTGTACAATCTTTTTTTCACGCACAATACTGCTTGCCGCATCTGGCGCACCCAAATGAAAATCAGATAAGAAATATATTTTTTTTGATAATTCCATCAACAAAACTAAGGTTTTGTTTTTTGTTGAAGATAATGAACCAAATCTCCAGTTTCAATTTTTGGTAATCCATCTATAGCCCCGTTGTACCAATATACCCATGCATCAATAATTTTATCTTTTTGATAAACTTGTACGATTGCTCTTTTGTATAATGGCGTTTCACCGGCTTCTACATGTACACCTTCGTAATCATCTAACTGTTCAAATGCCCAAGAAAATTCTTCTGTATTATTTAGTGTGTACAACTCGCCTAAAATCATATGATCATTGGTAGTTGCTATGGCAACAGGGTGTGTGCCCTCATCATAAAATTGCCCTTTAATCAACGCTTCTCCTGCGTAGGTAAAATAACGAGTGAGGTATTCGTAAGCAGAATTCTTAAATCCGCTACGCAATGAGCCATAAACAAATAAGTTATGTGTTGTAGTATTCATCATTCTAAATTAGTTTAATAATATTACTTATAACAATAAAATATTTAATGATTCTTATTCCTCCACCAAAAAACAAAACACTTCCTTAGGCCCGTGCACACCTGTAACCAACGTTTTTTCAATATCTGCTGTTCTACTCGGGCCACTGGCAAATGATACAAAAGAGGGAAACCCATCTCCATATTTTTCTTTTAAAGTAAGGAGTGCATCTTTTACATCATATACTACTTGGTTTGTATAAGCAATGCATATATGTATAGGCGCATACACACTTGCAGTTCGTCCACGTTCATTTGCTGCGCTTAGCACCATGGTGCCAGTGCGTGCAACTAAGTTTTCGCAGCTGGTTATAGATACTTCGCAAGATGGTAAATCAGTATAACTTTCAGTAGAAATCTTTTTTAAAATTTCATTCCATTTATTTTCTACACAATATATTTTCTTCCAATCTTTTTCTGCAATCAGTTTTGCAAGTTGATCTTGTAAATCTGCTTCATTGGCACAAAAAGAAAACTTGCCTTGCAGCTTGGTAAATTCTTGTGCAAATAAAACCAATGGGTCTTCGTTGTTGTTTACAAACACATCGCTATTGCCTTCGCTATTGGGAAAAGGCAAAGGCACTGGATTACTCAGTGCCTCCCTTATGCGTTTCAAAATATTTTCTTTAGCAGAAGTTGCCATACATTCTATTTAAATTGACGGTGGATGTATTAATTCTTCATCAAGCGATGTTGATGGTTCTTTTGTTACTTCATCTTTTGGATCTACATCCAATAATTTTTTTTCTTCAAACGGGCGTTTACCTATCAATGCCTCTACATCACTCTTAAATAACACTTCTTTTACCAATAATTCTTTAGCAAGTTTTTCTACATCCCCTCTTTTTTCGGTAAGCAATGCTTTTGTTTTTATGTATGCATCTTCTATGAGCAAACGCACTTCATGGTCTATTAATTTTCCTGTTTCTTCGCTGTATGGTTTTGTAAACATATTTTCTTGTGCAGGGTCGTAGTAGCTTATGTTTCCAAGTTTTTCATTCATACC
This sequence comes from Ferruginibacter sp., assembly GCA_043717975.1. GTDB lineage: Bacteria > Bacteroidota > Bacteroidia > Chitinophagales > Chitinophagaceae > Ferruginibacter. The sequence goes on from JAYSWO010000248.1 coordinate 3,530, forward strand.
ATACACCGTTACCATGCTGTAAGCAATTTTAGAAATTTGTTGCAAATCATTACTAGCGCCAGTACTTATTTTGCCAAAGAAAATATCTTCAGCCGCACGGCCCCCAAGCGTCATACAAATTTGATCTAACAATTGATCTGTGTTGTATAAGTATTGCTCCTTAGGTGTGTATTGTGCATAACCCAATGCAGCAGTACCTCTTGGCACTATGGTAACTTTAAGTAATGGGTAAGCATGCTCTAAATACCAACCACAAATAGCATGTCCAGCTTCATGGTATGCAATAATTTCTTTTTCTTCTGGCGATATTAATTTGTTTCTTTTTTCAAGCCCGCCAATTACTCTATCAATCGCATCTTGAAAATCACTCATATCCACCGCATCTTTATTTTTTCTTGCAGCTATTAATGCAGCTTCGTTACATACATTGGCAATATCGGCACCGGCAAAGCCAGGTGTTTGTTCTGCAAGTTTATGTATATCCAATGTTTCAGAAATCTTTATTGGCCCAAGGTGTACTTTAAAAATAGCTTCTCTCCCTACCATATCTGGTCTATCAATAGATATTTGTCTATCAAAACGACCTGGACGTAGCAATGCAGAATCCAACACATCTGGTCTGTTTGTAGCTGCTAAAATAATAATGCCTAAATCGGTACCAAAGCCATCCATTTCTACTAACAATTGATTCAATGTATTTTCTCTCTCATCATTGCTCATCATCGCATTTTTTCCACGTGCACGACCTATGGCATCTATCTCATCTATAAAAATAATACATGGCGCTTTTTCTCTTGCTTGCTTAAATAAATCCCTCACACGGCTTGCACCCACCCCTACAAACATTTCTACAAAGTCACTACCAC
>JAYSWO010000249.1:0-4387 GCA_043717975.1 Ferruginibacter sp.
GTTTGCAATATCAGCAGCAGTACCTAATTTCTTTAATGGATGCCTAAGTGCATTGGCAGATTTTTTCTCATCTGTATTTAATAATTGTGCAGCCAATGGTGTATCGGTAAGCGATGGCGCAATACAGTTTACTCTAATGGTTGGTGCCCACTCTGCGGATAATGCTTTTGTAAGCCCTTCTATTGCACCTTTAGATGCAGATACGAGTGTGTGAAATGGCAAACCTACTTGCACTGCAACAGTAGAAAAAACAACCACCGAAGCATGCTCACTTTTTTTAAGTGCTGGCTGTGTAGCTTGCAAAACTTTTATTAATCCACCTACTTGTAGGTTAAAATCGTTGGTAAAATCTTCAGGTTTTATTCTTGCAAATGGTTTTAGGTTTATACTGCCAGGGCAATACACAACGCCATCTAATATTTCTGGTAAAAAAGAAAAGCTTAATTCAGCATCCAACACGTTTAATGGATGGTAAGCAATATTTAGATTGGTATTTTCTATTGGATGGCTATTGTACGTTCCTATTACTGTATTTCCTTCAGCAGCAAGGGTTGTAGCCAATTGCAATCCTATGCCTGATGATGCGCCTATGATGAGGTATGTTTTCATTAAAATAATTTGAAAATAACTACGAAAAAAAGTGAATGTGTGTTTTAATAAAATTTACTTTATTTGTTTCACAATTTCCTTTAGCTCTTTTTGGGTAATACTTTCTTTTTCAGATTTATCATAAACTGATAGGAGATAAACATCTTTATCTTCCATTATTACAAAAGTTATAACTCTTGCGCCTCCACTTTTGCCTTTGTTTTTTGAAGCAATGGCAATGCGAATTTTATAACAATTTTCGCCTAAAGGAATCCCGAAAGTAGGCTCAGCCGATAATGCAGAAATTAAATTGGCATATTCTTGTTTTAGAGAAGGAAACTTTTTTACCAACCTTTTAATTTCCTTAATAAATTTTAAAGTGGGAATAACATTATAGTTCATTCAATAATGCTTTTGCAGATTTGAGTTTAATTTTTCCTTGCTTGTGAAGTTTAACTTCATTCATAGCTTCTTTTAAATCCTCTAAAAGTTCTGCTCCCTCTTTTGAAAATTTTTTGATTTTTATATATGACTGGCTATCTAGAAATTCCATAATAAATGGAACTTTTGATTCTTTACGAATATCTACTAAAACTTTCATGATAAACAAGTTTATAATTTCTTACACAAATGTAATAAGCATTTTTTACTTAATTATTGTTTCTTCTGTTATTTAAAAATCAGTTCGTCAACAATTCCCTCAACCTCACCACAACCTTCTCCACACTCGGCAGCATTTCTTTTTCCAAAATCACATTCATAGGCACCGCAGGTAAATTTAATGCGCCCATTACTTCTACAGGAGCATCCAAGTTTTTAAAACAGGCTTTACTAACCCTTCCTGCAAGCGCTTCTGCAAAAGAATTGTTTTGTTGCTCTTCGGTTAGTATCAAGCATTTTCCATGTTTTTTTACGGTTGTAAAAACGAGTTCTTCATCCAATGGAAACAATGTTCTTAAATCTATAATTTCTACTTGTCCAACAAAACTTTTTGCAGCAGCTTTTGCCCAATACACGCCCATGCCGTAAGTTATAATACAACATGTTTCACCATTATTTATTTTCTCTTCATTGGCATGCAAAACTATATTTCCTTTACCCAAAGGAATAACATAATCTCTACTTGGCTCTGTATTTTTTGCATCTTCTGTGCCTGGTACTTTGCTCCAGTATAATCCTTTGTGTTCCAGCATTATCGCCGGGTTAGGGTCATGAAAAGCCGCTTTCAGCAATCCTTTCATGTCGGCAGCACAACTTGGGTAAACTATTTTTATGCCTTTTATGGTAAGCAATGTACTCTCAACACTTCCACTATGGTATGGTCCGCCACCACCGTAGGCACCTATGGGCACACGTATGAGTGTTTGCACAGGAAACTTGCCACAACTCAAATAACAACTCTTTGAAATTTCTGTAACCAATTGGTTGAGCCCAGGATAAATATAATCTGCAAATTGTACTTCTACAATGGGCTTTACACCCACGGCACTCATACCAACCGTACTACCAATAATGTATGCTTCTTGTATAGCAGTATTAAAAACTCTGTGATCGCCAAACTGCTCTGCAAGCGTAGCGGCTTCTCTAAAAACCCCGCCTAGCCTACGCCCTACGTCTTGTCCGTACAAAACTGCTTCGGGGCAGTCTTCCATTATTTCTCTAATGGCAAACAATGCGGCATCTACCATCAATACTTTTTCATTGTTTGCTGGGGAGCGTTCTCCTTTTTCTTCCGTAATATTTGTAGGGGCAAAAACATGATTGAAAATGGTAGAAGCATCTGGCTCCGGTGATGCTACCGCTTTATCAAATTCTGTTTGTATAAAATGATATGCATCTTTTTCTAACTGCAACAATTGGTTCTCACTTATACTATTTTGCACTAAAACATTTCGTAAGTGCACAAATGGATCATCGGCACCATGCTTTAGTAAATCTTCATCTGTTCTATAAAAATCTTTTCGCACACCACTTGTATGATGCCCTAGCAGCGGCACTGTTGCATGTACCAAATATGGACAACCATACTCACGCACATCAGCTACCACATCTTGCATGGTTTCAAAACTCTCTGTAAAATCTGCGCCATTTATACTTATTCTTTTTATACCTGTAAATCCTTTTATAAATTCATACGCATTGCTTGTTCTTGCTTCTGCCGATGTTACGCTAATGCCCCAATCGTTATCCTGCACCAAAAATATAATGGGCAACTGTTGTAAGGCTGCAAATTGAAATGCTTCACTTACTTCACCCTCGGTTACAGATGCATCGCCTAAAGAGCACAAAGCAATCGGCAGTTTGCAGTTTGCAGTTTGCCCCCTGCCAATTGCCCCTTGCCAATTGCCCCCTGCCAACTGTTTTTTGTACTTCAACCCCTGCGCCACACCAGTTGTTGGAATAGCCTGCATACCTGTGGCACTGCTTTGGTGTATAATCGTTGGCTTATCTTCTCCCCTATAATTTGGATGGTTGTAATAACTTCTACCGCCGGTAAAAATATCTTCGCCTTTGGCAAGCAATTGCAGCATCATGGTGTATGGCTCAAAATCCATTCCGAGCATCATACTTTCATCTCTGTAATATGGGCTTACATAATCGCATGGCAAAAGATTATATGCTGTGGCCAATTGTATGGCTTCGTGCCCACGACTCGTGCTGTGTACATATTTGCAAATAGATCGATTGGCTTCGTAAATAGCTGCCATAGCTTTTGCTTGGCACATATGCGTAAAAGCTTTGAGTAAAATAGTATTGTCCAAAAAATATAATTGTAAAATGAGCTACAAATTTAAGATTCAGGAAAGAATTAAAATCTTTTTTTTATGAATGGCTATTTTTTGTTGACCAGCAAAGAAGTAGCTTTGGGCAACAGAGTTGTGTCACTCACTTCATCGGCATACCATTGTTCATCTTTTATTATGCAGTATATTATGCAATTGATTAACAATTTTATTTTTTTTCGATACATTATCTTCTAGTTCTCCCTCTACACGAAGTGGAGAGGGTAAGGGTGAAGAATCTGGTCCCATATCATCTAGCTCTCCCTCTACACTTCGTGGAGAGGGTAAGGGTGAAGAATCTGGTCCCATATCATCTAGGACTCCCTCTACACTTCGTGGAGAGAGTAAGGGGGAGAACTTTTATTACGCTTTATTTAAGAACCAACCGTTGCGAGGTAATACCTAATTTTATACTTTCTGCAATTTTAAGTGCTCGTTCTATTTTTTTATCGCTAGACTTTACCATACTAAGCAAATAAATAAGCCCACGTTGGTTACCTGCCGTAAGCGCATGAAATATTTTATTGGCTTCTTCGTCTGTATCCAACACTTCTTGCAATTCCTCGGGCATATGAAATTGATATTCGGTTTTGTCTATTACAAAACTTACCCCAATCTCCTCTCCTACTTTTATATGTAATTTTTTACAAGCGGCAGTACTAATGATTATAAAATGTCCACCTACTTTCTGAGGTAATATAGCTGCATGTATTTTTTCTGTTTTGTTTACTGTGGCAATTACTCTTTTATTTCCATCTTTGGTAAATTTTGCTACTGTTTTTGCATCTAGCAAAATGTAGTGCATGGAATTGGGGAGTTTTTGGAGGGTATAGGTCATAGGCATATTTAATTTTTAATTGTAAGAGATAAACTAACTTTACTACAAACAAGCCAGCTATGAGAAAGCATCTTTTTTTTACAATCGCCTTTTGTATTGTATTATTTTCTTGTAATAAAAATACAAAAACAAATTTAAAGAATGTATTTAACGAAAGCAATCTGCAACAACAATTTTT
>JAYSWO010000250.1:0-1724 GCA_043717975.1 Ferruginibacter sp.
TTAATTTATTAAATATTTATCATAACGATGCTGGCATATTCCACCAAATGAAGTGCACGCAAGCAGAGTGGAATCAATCTTATATTTTTGTAAATTGTGAGACGTTAAAAGAACATCAGAATTTGTACTTTATTATTGATAAGTTAAAATATAATTCCAATCCTCTTCAACTAGAAAGCATTGGGATACTGGGGCCTTTAAATTATGATAGTTTAATTCAGACTGATTTTTATAGAAAAAATCATTCGGATTTACAAATACTAAGTGAATCGTGGTTTCACTAATATCAATATCATTTGGCCCTTTTTACCTTTATTTATATTTCATTTTGTAGAATACAAACCCTATCAAAAATACTTATTTCTAAGTGCATCGGGTTTCCATATACACAAATCTAACTTTTGAAAAAGAAAATAGAGTAACCTTGTTACAAATAGCACCATTATGAACGCTGAAAAAGAAATGCGACAAGAGGTAAAGAAGTACATTGATACTGCTGATGTAAAAGTAGTAAAAATGATGCATGCCATGTTAGAAATAGATGCAGATAATGATTGGTGGGATACAATGCCAGATAATGTAAAAGCGAATGTAGAAGCAGCCTTAATTGAATCAGAAAAAGGACAAGTAACTCCACATGCAGAAATAAAAAAACGATATCACAAATGGATTGTAAAATAAATTTTAGCCTACGGCTTATACTTCGTTTCTTGATACAGTTTCTCCGCATCTATCCGCATCAAACTATCCACTTTTACATCAGAATATTTTGATGCATATTTTTTTACAATTTGCCAGCCTGCAAATGAGCCAATATTGCCAGGGGCTTTTTCGCCTAGCTCTTGTGTTTTGGGGCCTTCGCTTACATAACTTTTTATGAGGTTATTGTCGGCCATTTGCAAGTAATTATTTTGCACAAATAAACTCCAAATAGCTGGTTCATTTTTATAACAATCTTTCATTTGTGCTTCTGTATAACCTATCAATTTATATTCTGCTGTTTCTGGTAAAAATTTACTTAGCAGAAATAAACGCTTTCCATTTTCTACCATTTGTATCAGTAATCTTTTATCATCCGTTTTTTCGGGATACATATCTGCTACAATATTTTTCATACAGTTTACCACAATATAATCTGGTGCAAAACGAGCTGTAACATAATCAGGATATGTTTCTTGCACCATACCTGTTTTATACAACGGGAAATCTTTTCCCAAATGTGCATGTAACCCTACAATAAAAATATCTTCATCTAAAATATCGCCATAGCCATCAGTAGGGCCAATGTAGGTAATAACCTTTGTAGGAATTTTATATTTAGGGTAATAGTATTTTACAAATTGCAACGATTTTTTTATTTCTTTTTCATAGGGTAAAAAATCTTTAAATAATTTTTGAGATTCATCATATACACTTCGGCTATAGGAAATGTATTCATTAATAGATTTAGCAACTGTATCTGTTGACCATTTTGGATCAATACCAAGAATGGTGCCCATAAAGTTTTCGCCAAATGCGGGATAATCGGCTATGAGTTTATCCAACTGCGGCATAATATTATTCGTATCTAGCGCAAAAAAAGCTTGCTCAAATCGCTGGGTTTTCAATTCCACTTTTATATTAGATACATCGGGTATATCTTTATTGCCACAAGAAAAAAGGCAAATAGAAATTATCAAACTAAATAACAAACGCATAAAGAGTATATTTAACTTTGCAAAAGA
>JAYSWO010000026.1:0-42646 GCA_043717975.1 Ferruginibacter sp.
AGCAATATGCTGGTTCTATTACATTGGGTGTTGGCCAATTTTGTACCAAGCCAGGATTAATTATTGGTATTGCGGGAGCAGATTTGGATACTTTTTCGAATGCACTTGCGGAAGAAATAAAAAAGATAGTTCCTGCACCAATGCTACATGCAGGCATTGCGACAAATTATGAAGCACATAAAAAAATGGCATTAAGCCATCAAAATGTAGCGCAAATTGCAACAGCAGAAACTGCCGCAACCGAAAACCAAGCTACCCCTACTATTACAAAAACAAATGGTAAAACATTTTTAAACAACCCATTATTGCATAAAGAAGTTTTTGGCCCATATTCATTATTGGTTGCTTGCAAGGATGATGAAGAAATGGTACAAGTTGCTAAAAGTTTAGAAGGACAATTAACGGCTACTTTAATGGCTACAGAAAATGATATAAACAGTTCGCCAGAATTAGTATCTACAATAGAAACCATTTGTGGAAGAATTATTTTAAACAATGTACCTACGGGCGTAGAAGTATGCTTGAGTATGCAACATGGTGGCCCTTTTCCTGCTACTACCGATGCTAGATTTGGCAGTGTGGGTGCGGATGCTATAAAGCGATTTGCAAGACCACTCGCTTTTCAAAATTGGCCAGAAAGTTTATTGCCTGACGAACTTAAAAATGAAAATCCATTAAAAATATGGAGAACCATAAACGATGAGTTGACTAATCATTAAAAAGAAAATGTATGAATTTACATACTGCACCTACTACTTCAATAAATAAAAATACCCATATTTTTAATTGTATAGATGCGCATACATGTGGCAACCCTGTTCGTTTAGTAAAATCAGGAGGACCTGTACTTGTGGGCAAAAATATGAGTGAAAAAAGGCAGCACTTTTTAAATGAATATGATTGGATTCGCAAAGGATTAATGTTTGAACCTCGTGGACACGACATGATGAGTGGAAGTATTTTATATGCACCGCATGATTTGCAAAATGACGTTGCCGTTCTTTTTATAGAAACAAGCGGTTGCTTACCAATGTGTGGCCATGGTACTATTGGTACGATAACTATTGCCATTGAAGAAGGCTTGATAATACCAAAAACACTAGGCAAAGTACGCATGGAAGCACCTGCAGGTTTAGTGATGATAGAATATACATCTGAAACAAATAGCAGTACAGGAAAGCTAAAAGTAAAATCGGTTAAACTAATCAATGTAGCATCTTTTCTTCATTCTGCAGACTTACCAGTGGAGTGTCCTGAACTAGGAGGAATAAAAGTAGATGTGTCGTATGGTGGCAATTTTTATGCTATTGTAGATGTGCAGAAAAATTTTAAAGGGTTGGAACATTACACGGCAGATAAATTAATTTCTTGGTCAAGAGAATTGAGAAAAAATATAAATGCTGCTTATGAATTTGTACATCCGCAAGATGCTACCATAAAAGGATGCTCACATATTTTATGGGCGGGGGCTGTATTAGATAAAAATTCTACTGCAAGAAATGCAGTTTTTTATGGTGATAAAGCAATAGACCGTTCGCCGTGTGGCACAGGTACCAGTGCTAGAATGGCGCAGTGGTATGCAAAAGGGTTATTAAAAAAAGGTGATGAATTTATACATGAAAGTATTATTGGCAGTAAATTTATTGGACGTATAGAAGAAGAACTTACCGTAAATAATTTACCATCTATAAAACCAAGCATAGAAGGTTGGGCAAGAGTGTATGGGCAAAATACCATTAGCATTGATGCAGAAGATGACCCATATGCTTATGGGTTTCAAGTATTGTAATGTGCTAACTAATAAAAATTACTAGATTATTTTTTCACCTCCTTTGATATCCAAAGCCCACTAACACTGGTGCTTGGTATGCAACGCCGGCAAAGCATCATAGCCCCTAAATAATCAGGGTAAGCAGAACCAAAGAGTTAGTAAACCTTTTAAAAGAACGAAATTTAAAACAAACAATGGTTGAGAATAGGAATTCTAACAATATTGGAATATAAAATTAGCAGCGCATAATAATCTACACCAAATGCTTAATTTTATAAGTTAACTTTAGCCTCTGTTTAATTGTGCAAATGAAAATTTGCATTACAATTGATGCCAAATAATGGTTTAATATAATTTTATACTCAACAGCATACCCATAATCAACGATGAAAAATATATTAAGAATACTACTGGGTGTATTTATGATATCCGCAGCAATAGGTCATTTTACATTTCAAAGAGAGGCTTTTCAGGCGCAGGTACCTGATTGGCTGCCTTTGAGTAAAGATTTAGTTGTTATTCTATCAGGAATTGTAGAGATATCTTTAGGATTGGCAATGATTTTTTGGAAAAGTAAAAGGCCACAAGCCGGCATCGCCTTAGCAATTTTCTATGTTCTCATTTTTCCTGGTAATATTGCACAGTACGTTAATCATACAGATGCTTTTGGATTAGATACGGATACCAAAAGGCTCATCCGTTTATTTTTTCAACCCATCCTTATCTATTGGGCACTTTGGTCAACTAATGCACTTTCGTACATACGGGATCATAATAAATTTCATAAAGAATGAAGCATACGGTTACATTTAATTGTAAAAAAATATTCAGTCTTCACCCTTCGTAAATATATTACCCAAAAAATATTCCTTCGAGCCACCGAAGGTTCACAAAGCTAGACTAGGTTCAATGTAGCTTTTTGTTGTTATCTTTATCATCCGTTATTTAACCTGTCTGCCGGCAGGTTGGGCAGTGGTTAAGAGCAGACGATTTTCAGATTCCACATCTGCGCAAAGCGCTACCCCTAACGGTGATTAAAACAACATTTAAAAAAAGCAATATTTTTTAGATCTATGTTAAAACTAAAATTGGAGTTCATTAGGCTTGAAGTAAAATAATAAAAATTACAAGACTACTTTTTCATAAAAACTACATATGAAAGTTACAATAATTGGTGGGGGTGTTATTGGTTTGTGTTGTGCATATTATTTGCAAAAAGAAGGCGTTGAAGTAACTGTAGTAGAACGAAACAACCTTAATGATGGTTGTTCATTTGGAAATATGGGTTATGTATCTCCTTCACATTTTATTCCATTAGCTACGCCCGGTATTATAAGCCAAGGGGCACGGTGGATTATGAGTGCTTCCTCTCCATTTTATATAAAGCCACGTTTTAATATTGATTTAATAAAATGGGGCATGCAATTTTGGAAAAAAGCAAATGCGCAACATGTGGAAGCTAGCGCACCACATTTAAATAACTTATTGCAATTAAGCAGGGCATTAACGATAGACATTAAAAACGATTTAAAAAAACCATTCAACTTTTTGGATAAAGGTGTTTGGATGTTGTATAAATCTGAAAAAACAGGAGAGCATGAAAAACAGTTGGCAGACCAAGCCAATGCATACGGACTAAAAACAATTATTTGTAATGCACAACAAGTGCAAGATTACGAAAAAGAAGTGGAAGTAAATGTAGCAGGAGGAGTGTTGTATTTGGACGATTGTCATTTAAACCCTGCAGCTTTTATGTCTTCCATGTACAGTCATCTTCAAAAAGCAGGTGTTACATTCCAACTAAATACAACGGTAGTAGGTTTTGAAAAAAATAACGATTCTATTGCAAAAGTAATAACCGACAAAGGAGATATTTTTTGCGATGAAGTTGTAATAGCCAATGGCTCATGGATGGAAATTATTTCTAAATTACTAGGCATTCATATATTGATGCAGCCAGGAAAAGGATATAGTTTTGAATACAATAATCTAGAAAAAAATCTTTTGTATCCTTCTATATTGGTAGATGATAGAGTAGCTACCTCACCAATAGATAGATGGTTGCGCATGGGAGGCACAATGGAACTAAGTGGGCATAGCAATGTTGTATTACCCAAAAGAGTATTGTCTATTTATAATGCTTTTAAAAAATATTATCCTACACTAAATATTCCAGCACCTGATGTAAATAAAACTTGGTTTGGTTATCGTCCAGTATCACCAGATGGTATGCCTTATATTGGTCGCCATACAAAATATAAAAATGTTAGCTTTGCAGGTGGCCATGCAATGCTTGGTGTAAGTGCTGCGGCAGGTACAGGTAACTTAATTACAGAAATTATAATAGGCAAAAAAACCACTATTGATATTGCCGCTTTTAATCCTGAAAGAAATAGGTAATCTTTAAAATGCATCTTCACTTTTATACACAGCAAAATCGCCTGAGCCATTTACAGACCCCAAGCTAAAAACTTATGACTGTATGTAAATGGCCCTGGTTGACTATTGGCAATAGCTACCCACATTTAAGCTGTGGCATAGCCTTTTCCTTTTTAGTATAATTTAAAAAAAGTAACAAACTTATTTGTTTGCTCATTAAAAATAATTTTTGGTACTCTATTATGCAACCATAAGCGATATCATTTAGAAGGTTTTTATAATCTATATGTAACAGCACTCCTAGGTTTTGCCAGTTTAATAAAAAATAAAATACCTCCACTGTGTGCGTTAATGTCTTTGCCTTTATTATCCAATCAGGGTTAGCCAGCTGCAATGTCCATTAGCATTATATTTTTTCTATCCTAACAAAAAATGTTTGTACTAATAAAACTTACATGAACGATACAAAATATATTTCATACCCTTTATATTGCTAAAGAAAATTTATGAATGGTAGTAGAAGTATAAACCTTACCTGCTTCTTTTATGGTTGTTGGTGCAGTAGGTTCATTTGGCGAGTTGGGATAATGTTGTGTTTCTAAACAAAAAGCGGTTCTTGCATCATCTGTTGATCCGCATTTGAATGTATGTAAACCCTGCATAAAATTGCCGCTGTAAAAATGCACCCCAGGTTCAGTTGTATATAATTCCATCATAATATCTGTTGCATCACCAATGGCTACTGCAACCAATTGAGGCGTTGCAGAAACAGCTTTGTCAAATGCATACGTATGGTCGAAGCCTGTACCGTTTTTTATTTGTAAAGTATTTGCATCAATATTTTCGCCTATGGTTTTAAAATCAGTAAAATCAAATGCCGTATTTTTTACAAATGCTATATGCGTGGGAATACCCTTTTCATTAATGGCATTAAATTTATCTGTACATATTTTTAGGCTATGGTTGTTTACACTGCCGCTTCCTTCACCATTCAAATTAAAAAAATTATGGTTGATGATGTTAGCAATTGTTTTTTTATTAGATGCATATTCAAAATCTATTTTTAATTCATTATTATCGGTTAGCTGATAAATAACTTTTATAGTAAATGTTCCAGGGTAGCCTTCTTCGCCATCTTGTGAAACATAACAAAACTCTACCGTACTTTCATTTAACTGATGAGCATCCCACACCCTTGTTTGAAAACCAGTATTGCCCCCATGAAGGGCATTTGCGCCATTGTTTTTATCTAACTGATATTCGTTACCATCAATACTAAATTTTCCATGGGCAATTCTCCCTGCATACCTTCCCACCACTGCTCCGTAGCATTGGTCTTTTGCACTCACATATTTTTCAATACTATCAAAGCCAACATTTACATCAATTAAATTGCCGTGTTTACCAGGCACTAACAATGATACCATTCTAGCACCATAATTGGTAAGCGTGGCTTTTATATTATTGTTTTCAAGAAAGTACAAATCTGTTTTCTTTCCGTTTACTAAAGATTGAAAGTCTTCTCTGCGTAGCATTTTATTTCTTTATTAAATTATTTTTACAATTAATTTTTAGGAATGGAATTAACATTAAAAACTTTCATCTTTCCATTATTAATTCTCACCAATGTTTTCCCTCATTATTTTTATTCAATATACATTTAAAATCCTACACAACAGCTTTTACAGTAAAAACACTTTGTAATGGCAGCACTACATTAAAGTTTTTATTTTTATTTTCTACTAATAATAAGCCAACTCTTCTTCATTCCATCTTGCTTTTTTTACGCCTTTCATATAGCCAATTCTAACCACACCTTTCACAATTGTTTCATCATGCTCCAGTTTTTTTTAATGCTTTTAGTTTGAGCCATCCAGGGTTATCTTTTCTGGTAGGTTCTGTTCCTTTTTTATTAGCATCAAATAAAAATCAATCCGTGGCATCCAAGGGTAATATTACTAAGGAATTGACTAAACTTCCTACTAATCAATCTGTGAATATTATAACGTTAATCATTAATTATGTAATAACCAATTAGGGCTTGTTAGTCATCTTTGCATTGTAAATTAAATTAATAATAAAAAAAAAGATTTGATGAAGAAGATTATTTTAATGTTTGTAGTAATAACAAGTATGAGTGCTAGTAGTAAGGCACAAAGTGTAAAAAAAGATAATGCAAGCAATTTTCATTTTGGCATTAAGGCAGGTGCAAACATATCTAATGTGTATGATACAAAAGGAGAAGACTTTGTAGCTAAAGCAAAAGCAGGTGTTGCCATTGGTGCATTTGTACAAATCCCTTTTGGGAAAATTATCGGTATACAACCCGAGGTTTTATATTCTCAAAAAGGTTTCAAAGGTACAGGTAAAATATTAGGCAGCCCATACAGCTTCACACGCACCACCAATTATTTAGATATACCATTATTATTGGCTATTAAACCAATAAATGAACTTACGTTATTGGTGGGTCCACAATATTCATTTTTACTAAGCGAGAAAAACGAATTTGAAAATACGTTATTTACAAGTGTGCAAGAACAACAGTTTAACAATGATAACATCCGTAAAAACACCTTAGCATTTTTAGGTGGCGCAGATTTTAATTTTGATAAAGTGGTAATAGGTATAAGAGCTGGATGGGATGTACAAAACAATGCTGGAGATGGTACAAGCAATACACCAAGGTATAAAAATGTATGGTATCAAGCTACATTAGGCTATAGATTTTAATTTTTTAAAATACAAATTTACTCTACTTAAAAAAAATATGATGCAACCTAAAATTGGCCTTTCAGAAAAAAATTTAAACAAAGATGTAGAAATACTATCCATATTATTGGCAGATGAAATGCTGTTATACATTAAAACTAGAAAGTTTCACTGGAATGTATCTGGAGAAAGTTTTATGGAACTGCACAAGCTATTTGAAGAACAATATACAGAACTAGAAAAAACCATTGATGAAATAGCAGAGAGAATTAGCAAACTTGGTGGTTATACAATTGGAACCATGAAAGAGTATCTGGAATTAAGTAGATTAAAAGAAGCACCAAAAAAATATCCTGACCGCATAGAGATGATTAAAGAATTATTAGCAGATCATGAAACGCTAATTATTGCTCTCAGAAAAGATGTAGATGAAACTGCAGAAAAAACAAAAGATGCGGGCACGGCTGATTTTTTAACAGGCATAATGGAACAACATGAAACAATATCTTGGAAACTTAGAAGATACTTTAACTAAAAATAATTACGCTAAATAATTCCAGTTGTTTAAAATATTCCCGCTTTTCTTTTAAACAATTGGAATTTAGTTTCTTCATGACTACCAAAGTGCTACATACCCTTAAAAATTGAAAACTTATTTTATTAACCCTAAAAATAGAACCATGCAAATAACAAATACAAACAATTGTAAAAAAATACTATTTATATTTTTCTTACTTTTTTCATTACAAAGTTTTTCGCAAAGTATAGATTACTCCATGATACCTTATAGAAAAGGAGATAAATGGGGCTATGCAAACGTAAACGGTGAAATAATCATTACGCCAAAATATGCTGATGCTAGGTGGTTTTCAGAAGAGTTGGCAGCAGTAAAAGTGGGTACAAAATGGGGCTACATAAATAAAATAGGCAAACTAGTTATTCCTGCAAAATTTACGGTAGCAAAATCTTTTAGAAAAGGTTTTGTGCCAACAAAAAACAAAGATGGCGGTGATTCGGTAATTTTTGCAGGAGCTTCATTGCTTGAAAGTGGCTATGAAAATTGCATAAACAAAAAAGGACAAATGTATAGCAAATGCCCTGCCATAGCTGAAAATTCTTTAGCTAGCAATACAATAGCTATGGAAACTACTATAAGAGAAAAAACATATTCAGTTCCAAATAATAATGGACTGTTTGACAAAATTGTAGATGATTATAAGCTACCGGGAAGTAATGAAACTTTTTATATAGCACAAAAAGCCGGTATGTACGGTGTATTCAATTCAAAATTTGAAACCATAGTACCTTTTGAATACAATTCCATTAAACAAATAAAATCTGGTGGCAACCAATATTTGCAAGTAAAGAAAACGAGTGTAAATGGAATTATGAAAGGGGATGGCATGTCAAATATAACTCCCGATTATTCTAATTTGGTTATGATAAAAGGAGTAGATGGTAATGACTATGTAATTGTACAAAAAGATGGCAAAAGCTATATAAAAGACATTAACAATAATGACATTCTACCTGCCGGATATGCAGATGTAATATACGACGACAATGGAGGATTTATTTTAACGGACAACAGCAACATGCGGGGCTTCTATTTTTCTGATAAAAAAATGATAGCACCAAAATATGCAGATATTAGAATGGTAAATAAAGGGAGCAATTACTTGCAAATAAAAACAAGTTCTGGCAAAGTGGGCTACATCAATTCATCAGGCACTGAATTTTTTCAGGAATAATAAATAATTTAAAAAAATACACAAGTATTACAGCTTAAAAAAAGCCTGCTATTAAACGCAGGCATTTTTAATTATTACTAAGATAAAAAAGATATGAAAAAAAAACTACAAAAAATATTTTTCCTCATTATATGTATTAGCATTGTTGGATTATTAATATCCTGTAATAATAAAAATAATAAGAAAAAGAAAACAAATGCTATTAACAAAGCTTTATCTAAAAAAGACAATAATGATATTTTGCTAGATAGTAATAATCTAGTTCCTTTTTTTAATGAAAATAAAATATCAGACAGTATACAAAAGGATGTAATTGATTTTTACCAAGAACGTGCATTTCAACAAGCATGGATAAATACGGATGGGCTTACTATTGCTGCTAATAACTTTTATGACCAATTACAAAAC
The DNA here is from genome assembly GCA_043717975.1 of Ferruginibacter sp. GTDB lineage: Bacteria > Bacteroidota > Bacteroidia > Chitinophagales > Chitinophagaceae > Ferruginibacter. Next base: position 9,022 of record JAYSWO010000026.1, read on the forward strand.
TATAAAGCAGATTTTGAAGATAATCAATTTATGAGTTTGCAACTAGATTCATTAATTAGTAATATTAAAGATGACGAAAAAGCATTTTTACGAGAACCAGAAAATGTAGTACAATTAGAATTATTATTGACAACTACATTTTTTAAATATTCGAAAAAAGTATATGGGGGTATCACGCAAGAATCTAAAAGTCTCGGCTGGTTTATACCTCGCAAAAAAAGAGATTACCAAGTATTGCTGGACTCGCTGGTATCACAAAATAAAGATGCAGACTTTGAAGAGCCGCTAAACAAATACTATAGCCTTTTGAAAGAAAAATTGAAATCATATAGGCTTATTGAAAAAAATGGTGGTTTCTCAAAATACATACCATTTAAAAAAACAATGCAACTCACAGAAACCGATAGTTCCATAACCGAAATAAAAAAACATTTACAAGCAACAGGAGATTTAAAAGTAAATGACAAAACAAATGTATTTACAGATAGTTTATTAGTAGCAGTAAAGCATTACCAACAAAGAATGGGGCTAACTGAAACTGGCAAGTTAGACGCCAATACCCTAGCAGAAATGAATAGGCCTGTGGCAGAAAGAATAAAACAAATAATGATAAATATGGAGCGCTTGCGTTGGGTGCCTGAGGAAGTAGAAAAAGATTATTTATTGGTTAATATTCCTGAATTTAAACTGCACGTTTTTGAAAACCATAAGCTGGTTTGGGAAACAAATGTAGTCGTTGGGAAAGTATTAACACAAACAACCATTTTTAAAGGAAATATGTCTAGTATTGTTTTAAACCCCTATTGGAATGTGCCGTATAGCATTTACAAAAAAGAAATTAAACCAAGACTAACCAATCGATATTTAGCTAGAAATAATATGGAAAGATACAATGGTGGTGTAAGACAAAAGCCAGGTAAAAATAATTCGCTAGGAAAAATTAAATTTTTATTTCCAAATAACTACAACATTTACTTACACGATACTCCAAGTAAAAATTTATTTGGCGAAACCAAAAGAGGTTTTAGCCATGGATGTGTACGTGTGCAAGAGCCACAAAAACTTGCATTGTATTTACTGAGAAAAGATACAAGTTGGCATATGGAAAAGATGAATACAGTTTTGCAAACAGATATAGAAACACCAATAACACTATCCCCTACTATGCCAGTTTACATAGTGTACTTCACTACTTGGGTAGATAGTGCAGGCGATATAAACTTTAGAAATGATTTATACAACTTAGATGAAAAATTATCAAATGAGATTTTTGGAAAATAATCTTGGCATTATTTTTCATCTGTTAATGATATAAGAAACAATGCCAATTGTGTAATAATTTGCACGATAAAACAAAGCAATTTTGTATTTCAAACAAAAAAAATAGAATGAAAAAAAAAATAAGAAATGTGGCAATGATTTTTATAAGCTTTGGCTTAATCTTACATGCAAGTGCACAAACACAAGATAAAAAATGGAACATTGGATTGCACGGTGGTGCTACCCAATACAATGGCGATTTAGGAAATGATTTTTACAAAACAAACATGCCTTTTTATGCTTTTGGAGGATTATCCATTTCGAGATATTTAGCGAGCCATATAGATGTTGGCTTAATGGTGAATAAAGGCACCATTGGTTACAGCAGAGATAATGGTAATTTTAATAGCCAATTTACATCTGCATTAATAAATTTTAAATTTAATATTTTAGGGCCTAACGCTCCAGTAAGACCATATTTGTTAGTGGGTGGTGGTGCTATATTATTTGACAAAAATTTAGACATAACAAAAGAAAAAGTAGATTATGCAGCGCCGTCTTTTGGGGCTGGTATTAATTTTAAACTAGGTCAATCGGTAATGTTGAATTTACAAGAAACATTTTTATATACCAATGAAGATAAAAGGGATGCTATTATAAATGATAGAAACGATGCGTATTTATTTCACAGCGCTGGCTTAACTTTTAATTTTGGCAAAAAGAAAGATGCAGACAAAGATGGCGTATCTGATAGAAATGATAAATGCCCTAACACACCTGTAGGCATAATGGTAGATAAAAGAGGTTGTCCGCTAGATAAAGATGCTGATGGTGTAGCAGATTATAAAGATGAGTGCCCAGATGTAGCTGGCACAATGGAACTGAAGGGATGCCCTGATAAGGATAGCGACGGCATTGCTGATAAAGATGATAGATGCCCAGATGTAAAAGGTACGATAGAATTAAAAGGTTGCCCTGATACTGATGCTGATGGTGTAGTAGATATAGATGATAAATGTGCAGATACAAAATCAGGTTACAAAGTAGATGCAACAGGTTGCCCGCTTGACAATGATAAAGATGGTGTGTTTAATCAAGATGATGCATGCCCAGATGTAGCAGGTACAATGGCTTTGAAAGGTTGCCCAGATACTGATGGTGATGGTGTAGCAGATAAAGAAGACAGATGCCCAAGTGTAGTAGGTACAATGGCTAACAAAGGTTGCCCTGAAATTACAAAAGAAGATGAGATAAAAATTACAAAAATTGCAAGTAAAATTTTCTTCTTAAATAACAGTGATAAATTGAAAACAGCTTCACTAGCACAATTGGATGAATTGGTATTGATACTCAAAAAATATGAGTCAGCTAATTTAGAAATTGGAGGCCATGCAGATAGCAATGGTGAAGATGCTTTTAATATGACACTTTCGCAGAAGAGAACAGAATCTGTAAAAACATATTTAATGGGTAGAGGAATCATGGAGTCTCGTTTAACAGCGGTTGGTTATGGAGAAACAGTACCCATTGCAGATAATAAAACGGCAGCAGGTAGAGCAAAAAACAGAAGGGTGGAATTAAAAACATCGTATTAAATAAAAATAGGTTTCGGTTAGGTTTTGTTATTTTTTTGAACATAAAGGAGCTATTGTTTTAAATAGCTCCTTTTATAAGGCCAATAAAATATGTGAATAATGTAACCTATTCTTAAAATTATGTAACAACAAAAATTATAATTTATATCATCTTTACGGTAACAAATTAAAAAATATAAAATGCCTTTACTTACTGTAGTTATTGTCTTAATAGTTGTTGGTGTATTACTTTGGCTAGTGAACACATACATTCCAATGGATGGAAAAATAAAAACCATTTTAAATATTGTAGTAGTAATTGTACTCATAATATGGTTACTTAAAGCCTTCGGCTTATTTAGTTCTGTTACCAATATTAAAGTATAAAAATTATTTCAGTAAAACCATTCACATTTAACTTATATGAATATTAAAAGAATTTTTGGATCCATACTTACGGTTCTTGGTATCGTAGCCTTAATTTATACGGCAGTATTGTTTGCCAACAATAGTAGTGGAAAAACAGATTATAAATTAATGATAACCTATGCAGTACTTGGTACCATATTTTTTATAGCGGGTATCAGTTTGGTACAAACCATAAAAGATGAAGCATAAAATAATTAATAATAAATAAATCAATTTAAACATCAATCAAAATAAAATGAAAAAAATAAATGTATTATTTACTGGTATCCTTATAGTATCAGGATTTGTGTCATGCAAAAATTCTGAAGATAATGCTGCCAAGCAGGATGTAATAAATTTAAATATGTATGTAGATTCGGTAGAGAAGGCTACTCCAATATATACAGTGAGTAACTGGTCATCGTTAGATGAAGGTTATCAAATGCGTGCTATGCAAGCCGAAAAAAACATGGCTATGCTAGAAGCTTCAGATAAAGAAAAATTAGAGGCTAGCAAAACAAGGTACGCTACTTTAAAAGCAAACTATGAAGCAAAGTTAAAAGAACAAGAAGCGGCTTCTAACATGAAACTGAAAGAAACAGAGGGGAAATTGCAAAATGAAATAAATCAAAATAAAGGAACAACAGCCACAGGGCCCGACTACAGGCAAGTATTAAGAAATAGATTGTTTGGAGAGGGCAAAATTGGAGCAGATATGAAATTTGAATTTGTAACTGCACAAAATATTTATAGTGTATATAAAAATTTTGTAAATACCGTAGCTGATAATAAGAATGATTATACCCGTGAAGACTGGGATGAAATAAAGGTGTTATATGAGGGGTTAGATACTAGAAAAAATGTCGTAGAAAAAGATTTAGCAGGTTCAGACAATAGGCAAATTGCATTGTTAAAAGTACGATTTGCTACTATAAAAGCAACGCATAGAGCAGGAACGAAAGGCGATGAGAACGAAGCAGCAAAAAAGTAGGTTTAGTGGTTTTTTAGTTAAAAAAGCGCTCCATTATTTGGAGCGTTTTTTTATAGGGATATGTGAATCATGTAAGTTTTTGCTGAATTTGTGTAATGCAATTAAACTGTTTTCAATACATCTTTGTGAAAGTAATTTAACAATATTAAATTATAAATTGTATGAAATCATTTTTTAAAAATAATCTTTCTCTTTTATTTAATATTGGCATGTTGGTATTATTGTTTACCTACCCCATTAGCGATATCACAGACGCAAGTAAAGAGGAAAACAATGATAAACTTGGGAAAATATACTTACTAAATAATAATAGTGACCAAAAGCACTTGGAAGTAAGAGATAAAAACATATTTTTTAATAGCATTTTATTAAAGGCAGATGCATCTTTTCAAAGTAGTCATCCCATTTTACCAAAATAGTAAACAATAAAAATCAATTATAACCACAAAATAAATTTGCATGAAAAATTCTATATTTCAATCAAGCTCTATTATTATTTTACTTACAGTATTATTATCGTCGTGCAGTGCAATAGAAGGCATATTTAAAGCAGGTATGGGTGTAGGTATATTTATAGTTGTCGCCATTATTGTCCTTATCGTATTTGTAGCTATGCGCTTTGGCAAAAAGAATACATAATAAATATTATTAAAAAAATTTCCTTACAATTTTTTTTATGGAACAAGCATACAACAAAATAGAAGATAAATTTGGGGCCATCATTTCTTTTTTAAAACAACTCTCAGGTAAGGTAGAAATGATAGCTGACGAAATAGACAATGAAAATTTAAAAAATGCTATGCGATCATTTGCCATAGAGAGCAATCAATATGCAAATGAATTAAAGGCTGAAATGAAAAATTTAAACTTAAACAAATCCTTTGTTGATTTCAATAATTTAATAGAAGAAGTAACGGAAACTAAAATTGCTAGCTTACCTGTAGAAAAAGGAAAAGAAATATTAACTTTTTGTGAAAGTTGTGAAGCTTTTTTTCATAAACTGTATAGCGATTTTCTAAATGATGTATTACCAAACATTTCTTTGAAAAACATTGTTAGCTATCAATTAATGGGTATTAGTTCTGCCTTTATGCGTATTAAAACCTTAAATACACTTCGTTTTAACCATTGAGAAATCAATAAAAAACTATACATTGATTGCCACTTTAAAAAATACTTTTTATGATGCAGGCCATGCCACAAAGTTTGTAGGCCGATTTTTTAAAGAGTTGGTTACACCACCGTATGAGTGGAAGGAATTTGTAAAACAGTGTTACATTATAGGCTATAAATCATTGCCACTAGTAGGTATTACTGGCTTTATAATGGGCCTCGTACTCACAATACAAAGTAGGCCTACCCTAGCAACCTTTGGTGCAGAGTCATGGCTACCAGGTATGGTAGCACTTTCGCTCATACGAGAAATTGCGCCAGTAATTACAGCATTAATATGTGCTGGAAAAATAGCATCGGGCATTGGTGCAGAACTAGGCTCTATGAAAGTAACCGAGCAAATAGATGCCATGGAAGTATCTGCTATTAATCCATACAAATACTTAGTAGTTACAAGAATTTTAGCTACTACGCTAATGGTACCATTGCTTGTAATATTTGCAGATGGCATTGGAATTTTAGGTGGCTTTGTAGGTATTAATATTCACAGCGATGTAAACTTATTTAGGTATTTTTCTCAGGTGCTAGATTCGCTGGATTTTATTGATATATTTCCAGCAACAATAAAAACATTTTTCTTTGGTTTTTTTATAGGTATGATTGGATGTTACAAAGGTTATAATGCTTCCAATGGTACAGAGAGTGTAGGCAAGGCTGCCAACGCAGCTGTGGTAGTATCTTCTCTCAGCATTTTTTTAATAGATATGTTGGCGGTACAAATAACAGACCTCTTTTATTAATAACAACCATGATAACAGAATCAATTCTTCAAAAAAATATAACAGCCATTGATACAAATGAATTTGTTATTGATATAAACGGATTATACAAATCGTTTGGTACGAATGATATTTTAAAAGGTATAGACATTCAAGTAAATAAAGGAGAAAATTTGGTCGTACTTGGAAAATCAGGTTCAGGCAAATCGGTAACGATAAAATGCTTAGTGGGATTGGTAAAAGTAGATGCCGGACAAATAAACGTATTTGGCACAGATATAACAACATTAAAAGAAAAAGAATTAAATAAAATACGTTTGAGAATTGGGTTTCTTTTTCAAAATGCCGCATTATACGACTCTATGACGGTTAGAGAAAATTTAGAATTTCCCCTTAAACGACATTCGAAAACCATTACACAAAAAGAAGTAGATGATTCTATACATGAAATTTTAGAAAGCGTAGGGCTTGTAGAAGCTATAGATAAAATGCCTTCTGAATTATCTGGTGGTATGCGCAAAAGAATTGGACTGGCTCGTACGCTCATTTTAAAACCAGATATTATTTTGTATGATGAACCCACTACCGGTTTAGATACCATCACATCTCGAGAAATAAGTGAGCTCATTTTAACAATGCAAAAAAAATATAAAACCACTTCTATTATTATTACACACGATATGGCTTGTGCAAAACTTACTAGCGATAGAATTGTTATTTTAAAAGAAGGCATCATAAATGCTGAAGGTACTTATGAGGCATTGAAGGAAAGCGATGATGAATGGGTAAGATCATTCTTCATTTAACAAAGATAAAAAAATGTTATGAAAAAAGAATCAGAATCTACATGGAAACTAGGCATGTTTGTTGTAATTGCTTTGGTATTGTTTGCAGGAACTATTTATTTTATAGGAAGGCAGAAAAATTTATTTGGAGATACATTTAGGTTACAAACAAAATTTAAGACCGTAAGTGGATTAAAAGTAGGAAACAATGTACGATTTTCAGGTATTAATGTAGGAACAGTAGATGGCATTGAATTGTTAACAGATACATCGGTAATGGTGTATTTGGTAATGAAAGAAAACGTACAAAAATTTATCAATACATCTGCAAGAGCAAGCATAGGTTCTGATGGATTGATGGGTGATAAAGTATTAACCATTTCTACAGCTGCGAATGATAGCAATGTAGTTATAAAAACACATGTAAAAGACAACGATTTTATTTTATCTAAAAATCCAATAGAAATGGAAGATGTAATGCTAAGTGTAAAAAGCAGTGTGGACAATGCTAATGTTATTACACAACAATTGGCAGCATTTAGTTATAAAATGAACAACAATGATGGAGTTTTATCAAAATTATTATCTGATAAAGAATTTTCTGGCAGTATAAAATCTACGCTATCCAATTTAGAAAACAGCTCTAACGAATTTTCAAAATTTACCACAAAAATGAATAGTGGAAAAGGTACGCTTGGTAAATTAATGAACGATGACAAATTAAGCAAGGCGTTAGATAGTACGATGATTAATTTACAAAAAAGTACAAAGGGACTGAGTGAAAATATGGAAGCAGCAAAAAGTAGTTTCTTACTAAGGGGTGCATTTAGAAAGCAGAAAAAGGCTGCTGCTGCCGCCGCAAAAAAGGCAGAACAACAAAAAAAGAATGAGCAAAAATTATTGTTGAAAAATAAAAAAGATAGCCTCCAATAGTAATTTAGATAATCATACATAATGAATGGCTCATTAGTACATCAAAATCTGTATAAATGAGCTATTTGAGTATCTAAAACTGTGAATAATATAAGTTTGGAACGCAATTGTATAATAATCATAATAAGATAAAGTGCCAACTTTAGTTATAAAGAATAATAATTTATAAAAAATCTTCACTTAATAAAGAATGCCATAGCAATCATGCTTATTGAATGAATATTAGGATTGCACAATGACAACATCAACAAACATTTTAATAAAAACTGGGAAAATATTTTTATGGATAGTACTCTCTATGTTGTTAATAATAGTAGGCATTTTTATTTTTATTAATACGACTAGTGGAAAAAAAACTGTAAGAAACCAGGTTGCAAAATATCTTTCCAAAAAATTACAAACTACCATATCTATCGGTAGTGTAGATTATCGTTTTCCAAAATGGCTTGAAATAAAAAATGTTTACATACAAGATCAAAAAAAAGATACGCTTTTGTTTGGAGAACAATTATCAGTTGACCTAAACATGATAAAGCTACTACAAGGCAACACTGATATAAAAAAAATATTTCTTAAGAATATTTCCATCTATGTTTCTCGTGCTGAAAATGACACCGCATTTAATTATCAGTTTATATTAAATGCATTTACTGGAAATAAAGCCAGCACAGTGAATAAGGATACAGCAGAAATGAAACTGACTTTATCTACACTAATATTTGAAAATGTAAACCTGAGTTTTAAAGATAGTTTGGTTGGCAACAACTTTAGTGCTTCTATCAAAAACCTTGAACTGAATACAAATAAATTTCAACCAGATAGATCAAATTTTGGGATTGATAATTTAACAGCTAGCAACGTACAATTTTATATGAAAAATTATAAGAAAGTAATGGAAGCAAAAACTGAAACGATAATAGATAGTAATACTAGCTCTCCCTACCAACTATTTATAAATGCAAAAAATATTGATCTAAAATACATAGATGTATTAATAGATAATAAAAATACTGGAATGTATTATGCAAATACTATTGCTACGCTTTCAGGGAAAAATGTATTGTATAGTATTGCACAAGCCAAAGCAACTGTTGATAAACTTTTGTTGGATAGTGCCAATATCACTTTTGCAATGCCAAATAAAATAAAAGATAGTGGTATAAATATTACCTCAAACAAAGAACCCAATCTTTGGATATATAGTGCTAAGCAATTGGATATTAAAAATAGTTTTATAAAATACGATGACAATAATAAACCCAACACAAAAGGTTTAGATTTTGCTCACATAAATGCCAAGCAAATCAAAGTACAAGTGAATGACTTTATTTTTTCTGCCAATAAAACTACAGCCGTTATATCACAACTGGCTTTTGTAGACAAAAGTGGGTTTGCCATAGACAGCACACATGCTAAAATCTTATTTACAGACACGGCACTCTCGCTTACAGAATTGTATACAAAACTGCCAAACTCCGTTATAAAATCAGATATACAGCTTACCTATGATAGTGTGGCTGCTATATTGAAAAACCCCATCAACACATTTTTATTAGCAAATGTACATACGAGCACCATTGCATTTAATGATATCTATTTATTGGCACCGGCTTTAGAAACTTCTTTTCCTAAATCGAAATTTAGTGGCCAATACCTTAATATAAATACGGTGGTAAAAGGAAATCTGAAGCAGTTGTATTTTCCATTTTTACAACTAAACGGTTTATCGGGAACCAATATAAATGCCAAAGGCACTATTTACAATATAACGGATGCAAAAAATATATCCTTTAACTTGGTTTTTGACCAAAGCAAGATTTTTAAAAAAGATTTATTAAAGTTTGTGCCCCCTGCCAATCAACTAGCACTAGCAAACTTGCCAGACATTATTACGCTAAAAGGACAACTAGTAGGCGATAAAAATAATATTTTAGCAGATGTTGAAACTAGCGCTAAGGATCTTGCTTTTACAGGCAAAGTAAATTTGAAAAATTATAGTAATCCCGCCAATTTACAATTTAATATTGCAGCTCAAAATGTATCCCTTTCTAAAAAAATAATTATTGGCTTTTTACCCCCTACCCTTTTGCAAACAATAGAACTTCCACCGCAAATAGCTGCGTTTGGAAAATTAAATGGGGATAAAAACAATATTACAACTGACTTACAAGTAAAATCTAGCTATGGTAAATTGGGTATTAAAGGATTTGTAAAAAACTTTAAACAACCTAAACTAGCCAATTATGATATACAAATTATTACCCCAAGCTTCGCCATTGGCAAATTGATAAAACAAGATACGGTGTTGGGAAATGTAGTAGGAACATTTGTTGCAAAAGGAATGGGCTTTGATTATAAAACCATGCAAACATCTATAAAAGCAAATGTGGCTTCTTTTGGATACAACAAATACAACTACAAAAATATGCTGCTGAATGCAACATTGAATAATGGAAAAGTAAAAAGTATTGGTAAAATAAATGATGATAACTTAAAGCTTACTTATGATATTAATGCAAATGTTGCCAATAAATATCCAAGGGTAAATGCCATTATACGAATAGATACAGCGCAATTAAATGCCCTGCATATTACCAAAGACACCGCAAATTTTTCCGTAAGTGCCATTTTGAATGCAGAAGACTTACAACCACGTAGCTTACATGCATCTCTATTTTTAGACAGTTTAAAATTACAAAATGGAAAAGACAGCTATGCAATAGACAGCATATCGCTTTTGGCTACGAGTGCCAATGGCATTGATTCGATTGTATTGGTTGCCCCTTTTGCAAATGTGCATGCGGGTGGCGCTTTTGATTATGATAAGATTGCTACTTCTCTACAGCAGTACATACATGGGTATTACAAACTGCCTGGGTACAAACCTCCCTATACAAGTATACCTAATCAACAATTTGCTGTACTTGGTGTAATTAGACAAAACCCAATTATTAACATCTTTGTACCTAATTTAGTTGGTTTTGATGATATTAATTTTACAGGAAGCTTCGCATCTGCAGATGCTGACTCAGCCTTGCAGTTTAATGCCAATATACCAAAACTAGTTTATGCCAACAATAGAATAAGCAAGGCAACCATAAATATTAGTGCTAAAAATGCTAAGCTAAATTACAGTGCAAGTTTTGATACACTCACCACTGCAAGCAATGTTTTATATGCTACAAGCGTAAGTGGTGCAGCAGCAAAAGATAGTATTTCATTTACGGCAGTTACAAAAGACATCAATAATAGAGATTGGTTTGGGCTAGGCGCCAATACATTTGTAAAAGAAAATATCTATTCATTTCGTTTACAAGATAGCCTTATATTAAACTATGAAAAATGGAAAGTAGCTACAGACAATCTTATTACCTATTCACCCTCAGGTATTGTAATAAATAATTTTCTGATTAGTAGTGATACTGCAAGTATTGCTGTAAAAAGTCAACAACTTTTTCCTGATAGTCCTTTTGATATTGATATAAACAATTTCAATTTAAAAAGCATTAGTTCTATTGTAAACAAGGACACTGTATTTATAGCCGGCATATTAGATATGAAGGCTACAGTGGCTGATCTTACAAAATCATTACCATCATTTACAGGTAATGCAACGATAACTGATGTACAGTTTAAACAACACCCACTTGGCAATCTTTCTTTTAACGCACAGAAAGTAACTGATAATAATGTAGCAGCTAGGTTAACTCTAACGGGGTTTGGAAACGATGTAGAAGCAAAAGGAAATTATTACTTAAATGATGTGAACAAACAATTTGAAGCAGACCTACAAATAAGAAAATTAAGTTTTAAAACGCTTGAAACATTTTCTAATGGTCAACTTCAAAACACTGCCGGTGCAATAAATGGCAATATTAATATAGATGGGAAATTTATTGACCCACATTGGAAAGGTGTGCTCAATTTTGATACTGTACAATTTGCATTTACACAACTAGGCACCCCTTATAAAATTGACAAACAAAAAATTGTTTTCGATTATCCAATCATTACTTTTCCAAAATTTACTGTAAGAGATTCAATGAACAATGCATTGGAAGTAGATGGTAATATTGTATCGAAAAGTATGATGGAATATGACTTAGGATTAAATATAAACGCAAAAGACTTTGTAGTTGTAAATGCCAAAAAAGCTATTAACAGCCAAGTTTATGGTTACGCTGCCGTAAACGTAGATGTAGGTATATCAGGAAATACAGCGTATCCAAAAATTGAGGGCGAAATTATAGTGAATGACAAAAGTGATGTAAAAATTGTATTGCCACAAACTGGTTATACCAAAAATGATGGCAAAACAATTGTACGCTTTGTAGATATGGACACTTTCAAATTTGAAAAACCAAACACTGGTTTTTCACCTGCCATTATAGCCAATGCTGCATTTGCCAAATTTTTAAATTATAATTTAAATATAGAACTCACAAAAAATGCAGCACTTACCATACTAATAGACCCCTCTACCGGAGATGAAATAAAGGTACAAGGCGATGCAAGATTAAATGTAGGTGTGGACCCCGGTGGAAATCTAATACTGGCAGGTGTGTATGATTTGGATAAAGGCTATTATGATTTGCACTACCAAATATTACAAAGAAAGTTTAATTTAATAAAAGGTAGTACCATCCAATTTGCCGGAACTCCACTAAATGCTAACATAAATATTACTGCAGAGTATACCGCCAATACTGCATCTAAAGATTTATTGAGCAATGAAGTTACAGATGTATCCCCTACCCTTGCCAATTCATTCAACCAAAAAATTCCATTTAGGGTGATACTGTATTTAACAGGTCAATTAAATAAACCCATCATAAATTTTGATATACAACTGCCGGAAGAAAATAAATTAATAAATAATGATTTAAAAACCACTATTGAAAACAAGCTAGCTCAAATAAGAAACGATCCTGCTTCGGTAAACAAGCAAGTTTTTTCATTGCTATTGTTTGGTCGTTTTTTAAGTGAGCAAAGCAGCGATTTTTTTAAAGGAAATGGTGGTGGGTTTGATGACCTTGCTAGACAAAGTGTAAGCCAATTTTTATCATCAGCTTTAAATGAAATTGCTGGGGATATATTTAAAGGAATAGATATCGATTTAAACCTAAACTCCTACAACGATTATAGCTATGGTGGCAATGCACAACGTACAGATTTGAATGTGGCTGTAAGTAAAACTTTTGCCAATGATAGATTAACGGTAAGTGTTGGAAAAAACTTTGGTGTAGAGGGGCAAGATGCTGCTGCAAAAGCATCTGGTGCAAACACTGGCTTTAAACCAGATATAACCGTATCGTACAAACTTACTACCGACGGAAAATACATGATAAGGGCTTATACAAAAAATCAATTTGAAGTAACCCTAGATGGATATGTGGTAGAAACTGGGGTATCATTTTTGGTAACAATGGACTACGATATATTTAATGAATTATTTAGACGTAAGAAAAAGAAACCCTAGAATGAAAATTACAATTGGCGCCATATTACTATACACAATCCTGCTTGCTACCTCATGCAGTGTGCGACGTTTTTTGCCAGCAGGCGAGCGTTTGTACAGTGGTGCTTCTATAAAAATAGAAAAAGATTCTGCAACAAAAAGCAGTAAAAAATCGTTACAAAAAATATTAAAACTAGCTGTTACACCAAAAGCAAATAAATTTTTATTAGGACAGCCTTACAAAGTTTGGTGGTGGTATAAAATTGGTGAATCAAAAAAAGAGAAAGGATTAAAAGCATTTCTTAGAAAAAGGCTTGGTGAGCCGCCAGTGCTTAGCAGCAGGGTAAATGCAAAAGCTAGTGCAGAAAATATGCAATCGCTGATGGAAAACCTTGGCTATTTTCATACAACAATGCAAGGAGATACAAACCATACTGGTAGTTATTTTGTAAAAGCAAATTACATTGCTCAAGTAAAACCACTATATAAATTGGCAAAGATAGAATGGGTAGGTGACAGTAGTGCACTATTTAAACAATTACAAAATAACAGCAAAAGAAGCGGACTACTCAAAGTTGGAAACCCTTACAGACTAAGCGATATAACTACTGAAAGAGATAGATTGGACTTGTTTTTAAAAACAAAAGGATACTACTTTTTTAATCCTGATTATTTAATGGCTTATGTAGATAGTACTGTAGGAAATAGAAAAGTGCATCTTTATTTGAATATAAAAAAAACCACGCCAGATGAGGCAAAATATGCTTACAAAATAAAAGATATATATGTTTATCCTACATACTCACTTACGGCAGCAAGTTTAGATACTTCAAAAAATAACTTTGTACTATTTGACAAATTAAAAATAACCGATACTGAGAAAAAATTTAAACCTAGTTTATTTGCTGCTACCGTTACATTTAGGCCAAACAGCATATACAATAGCAGGCAAAAAAATTCTACACTTAATAGAATGATTGGCTTGGGTGCTTTTAAATTTGTAAAAAATCGTTTTGAAGCAGTAAAAGATAGTACATTAAAAGACACCGCTCATCTCTTAAACGTTTATTACTATTTAACCCCTGCTAAGAAAAAATCTTTGCAAGCACAAATAGATGGAGCTACAAAAGAAAACAATTTTATAGGAAGCCAGCTTAGCCTAAATTGGAAAAACAGAAATGCATTTAAGGGTGCAGAGCAGCTAGCGGCAAAGCTGTATGGCGGTTTTGAAACATCTACTGGCAATGAGGTAAGAATAAATAATTTGAGATTGGGCACAGAGCTGTCTTTATCTATACCAAAATATGCCATTCCATTTTTTAAAGTAAAAGAAAATAATTTTTACCCGCCAAAAACCACCATACTATTGGGCTATGAGTGGTTTAAAAAAGATATTTTTTTCATAAAAAATCTTTTCCGTTTTCAATATGAATTTACCTGGAAACCAAATTTACAAACACAATTTACTGTAGCTCCTGTATCAGTAAGTTATTTGCAAGCTGCCAATGTAACCGATTCATTTAAAAAAGAAATTGCTGTAAATCCTTCATTATTATTATCTGTATATTCAGAAGCAATATTGGGTACATTTTTTTCTTATACACGTACATCTAGTTTTAGGGCTAGGCGAAACAAAACCTATTTTAATGCAAGTGTAGACCTATCAGGAAATGTAGCCGGGCTTGCAACTGGCGCAAAAGAATATCGTTCAAAAAATATTTTTGGTGTACCGTTTGCTCAATATGTAAAGCTTGATATTGATTATCATTTTACAAGAAAAATGGTTAACAAAATTGAACTTGCCAATCGGCTACAAGTGGGTATAGGCTTGCCATATAACAATTCAAAATTATTGCCTTTTACAAAACTCTATACCATTGGCGGCTCCAATTCTATACGTGGGTTTCGCACACGTACGCTTGGCCCGGGCACATACAAACCTACACTAAACGACCAACGATTTTTTCAAATTGTAGGAGGCGATTATAAATTGCTTGGCAATACAGAACTAAGATTGCCATTTACCAAACAACTAAGTGGGGCATTGTTTGTAGATGCAGGAAATGTATGGACAAAAGATACAACCCTTTTTGGAGTACAAGGGCAGCTGAGCAATAATTTTTTAAAAGAAATAGCTGTAGCAACAGGTGTAGGAATACGGTTTGACGCAACCGTTTTATTAATAAGACTTGACCTTGGAATGCCCATCAGAAAACCTTATTTATTAAATGGAGAAAGATGGGTGTTTAATAAAATAGATATTAGTTCAGCCGCTTGGCGAAAGGAAAACCTCATTGTAAACATTGCCATTGGTTTACCATTTTAAAAAAAATATTTTGAAAAAAACATTAACATATTTATTTGTATTGTTACTAGTGAGTGCCACAGGCATATTTGTATGGTGGCAGTATAACAAAAAAAACGTTGTAAAAAATCAAATAGAAAATGCGGTTAGCCAAGCAACGGATAGTACTTACTTTATACACTACGATAGCAGTAGCATAGACGAAGTGGGTGGCAATGCCAGCTTTTATAATATTGTAATACAATCTGACTCCTTACAAAAAATGAGTTTCCTGAAAGATACGACTGGCATACCTGCTACCTTATTTAATGTGCGTATAGAAAAGTTATCGTTGGTAGGTGCTGACATTCCTTCGTTTTTAAATAAAAATACGATAGAAACAAAAAGCATAGAAATTACAAAACCCATTATTACCATTATACAAACTGGTGCAGTAGAAAAGAGAAAATTTACTGTTGCGGATACGATAGCATTATATAAAAAATTAGTAGGAAAATTTAAAAGTATAAAAGCTGGTGAAATTAAAATAATAGATGCGAATGTATATTTTACAAACCATAAAGAAATAGCACGAACCACATTACAAGGAATAAATATTGCCTTGAAAAATTTTGTAATAGATAGTACAAAAAACTACGACAACATCATTAGCTATTTTATAAAAGATGTAGTGGCCAATGTAAAAAAAATTGACGTAATAAATAATACCTCTACAAGGTTTCTAACCTTTGAAAATACTGAATACAATGCAATAAATAAATTTCTAAAAATTGATAAAATAACACAAACAGATATGGCCACTAACAGAAAGTTGATGCAACTTACTAAAAATAAAATTACAGGAATATCTACCAATGCCTTTATTATAAACAAGCAGTTAAAAGCAGATTCGCTATTTACCGATGGTGGGGAATTAACTATTTATAAAAAGAAAAGTAATACTGACTCCAAGGAAACCATAGAAATGGAAAACGATTTTTTTGATGAAGCATCTATAAAAAATATTAATATTGGCAATACAAGTTTAACAATATACAATTACAACGATAAAAATGAAGCTGCATTGCTTTTAAAAAATGTGCAATTTAAAGCGGCTAATATTGGTGATGTATATTCCGGCACCAATATTATGCGCCTTGTAAGTAATAGCAATTGGATAATATCTGGAGATGGCACATCATTTTTTACAAATGATAAAATGTATAAAATTAATATTGGTGCTTTTATATTAGATAATAAAAATGGAGTTATGCGTTTTAATAATGTAGATGTACTACCTACCCTATCGGAAACAGATTTTGTAAAACAATTACGTGTACAAAAAGATAGATACGACATTCGCTTAAAAAATATAAACATTATAAATCTTGACTTTAAAAAACTAATTAGCGATAGAATGGTTGTGGCTGATGCTGCTACTGTATTCCCAATATTAAATATATATAATGACAAAACGGTTGAAGAAGACCCTACAAGCAAAATAGGCAAATATCCTCAGCAGCTTTTACAAAAGCTTGCCACTAATATTTACCTAAAAGAACTAACAGTAAATAATGGGTACATCACATACAGAGAGCGTGGAGAAATTTCTAAAAAAGTGGGAGATGTATTTTTTAATGATATAAATGGAAAGGTATCAAATTTCACAAACATTCATTCTTATATAAAGAGCAATAACATAATGACTGTAGATATTACTTCTAGGTTCTTAGATATTGCTCCTATAGCAACAACTTGGATACTGCCGCTGAATAGCAATGATGGTTCTTTTAGCATAACCGGAAAGGTTGGCGCATTTGATGCAGCAAAACTTAATGCTGTAACAGAGCCACTAGGCATGGCTAGTATAAATAGTGGTACCATCAATAGCTTTGTTTTTACTATGAAAGGAAATGATGTAAAAGCAAGTGGAGATGCAGTATTGCTCTACGACAACTTAAAAGTTACCTTGCTAAAAAAAGTAGAAGGCGAAGCTGAATTAAAAACCAAAGGGGCATTAAGTGTTTTGGCCAATGTATTTATCAAAAACAAAAACCCTGCAAATGGCACTATCAGAAAAGGAGATATGGCCTTTGACAGGGTAATGAATAAATCATTCTTTAACCTTGTATGGAAAAGCATATTTGCGGGTGCTAAAACCTCTACAAAATAAAATAACTTAACCTTTTTCAGTGTCGCTGTTATTAAACAACCCTTCTTTATAACCTCGCTCTGCATCAGTTTGTATCGTGTTTGGTAAAACAATGCTGTTCTTAACTGTAATAAAATTTTCATCAGAAGGTTTTTCAGAACTATTACTCTTTGTTCTTTCATCAATCCTATTTAGATACTGCCTGTTCTTTTTGATACTGGTATCTTTTTTATTTGTAAAACTGTTGAAAATGGCTGTGCCCCATGCAATTATTTTATCAGCATTTTTTAGCACGGTGCCTGCTACTCCAGATTTTAATGTACTTGTAGCAATACCCAATATTGAATGATTGCTTCCCAGTTTTACATTACTATTAAGTAAGCTGCCTCCAATACCTGCAGCTGCTTTTAGTAGTAAAGCACCAGAACTACTTCCTTCTATAACATTTTTAAAAGCAGACTTTATCAAATTTTTTGGCTTTATTGACTCTACCAATTCATTAAAATTATTTTTTAATGACGCGGCATCGCTTTTTTGTTTGATTTTTAGAGATGCAATGGCATCATCTAAACCTTTTGCATTTTGAATATCCATAGTATATTATTTTTAAAAGTAAAATAGAAGATTACGCTATGATTGTATTATTTGAATAAACTACTTTGGCATTTCTTAATATAGAAAACTCCTTTTTCATTATTTGCAAAACGGCTTGCTTTGATAAATTATGTGTACTACAATAATTATTAAGACTTTCTTCATTACAAATAAGTTGTTGTAGCAAGGGCGTATTTTCAAATTGCTTTAATTTAAAATTAATTTCCTTTGCCTGACTATACACATCCAATTTGGCTATGGCTAAAATTAATTTTATAAGTTCTACATAATAACTAGGAGAATCTTTCCCAGTGTTGTTTTGATCATAAATATGTTTAAAAGTTTTTATAAATACATGTTCAGCACACAACACATCAGGACAAACTTCTAAGGCAATGGCATATAAACTACTAGCATATTTATCATAAATATTATCAAAAATTAATTGAGTCATGTTAACAGATATTATAAGTAATAAACTAAATAGTAAGATTACAAAAATGAATAGTTATCTATTACTTATTTTCAGTGTATGAAAACCTATTTTGAAATATTTATTATACAAAATTGCGTCAATAGATTATAATAGTTATTACATAAATCTTACTAAATCTTATAACATTCACAGAATTGAGCAAGAATCATTTATTTAGGATCTTATAACCAATAGACTTACAGGAAAAATTGTTTGACATACCAGCAGAGCATGCCGTTAAGGCTACAATAAGATCCATTCTAGCTTTTATTATAATATGATCGCCTGCTGCACTTAAGGGAGGCAAGGTGGTGATTTTTCCTGTAAGGGAATTTACCGAAACCTGCATAAAAATATTGAAACTTGTATGGATATGATATTCTTCTATACCAAATTCCTTTAAAGAATTAGCAATGTTTCCAAAGCAACCCCTATGAGGTTTTTTATGCCCATAAAGTATGGTAAACATTTCAGCACTGCAGGGCGTTAATAAAAAATCATGTCTTCCTACAGTATCTTCTACTATATCAAACATTACATTACTTCTATTAGAATAAAAGGGGTGACCTTTTGTGAGGAAAATAGATTCGGCGTAGTCTATGGTGCGACCAGATGAAAGGTACTCTGGTTTATCGTTTGCATTATAACATACAAGATCCGCTACTTGTTCACCTTCCAAATCTATAACTTATAAATATTGCCCAGCTTTTAAAATAAAAGAGGTGCCGCTTCTTGGCTCAATAATATTATAATCTTCCATGATTTATTTTTAAAGGACATGAAAATAAATGACCATAGTTTTTTCCGGTGTATTGAATAATTTCAGGAGATATTGCATGGTCATTCAACATTGGGTTAATTAAACCTGAAAAAACCATATCTCTTTTCCTAATGGATGATTGTAAATTTTTATATTTAGTCGTTTGTTTAAACATATCGAATTGTGCA
This sequence comes from Ferruginibacter sp., assembly GCA_043717975.1. Classification (GTDB taxonomy): domain Bacteria; phylum Bacteroidota; class Bacteroidia; order Chitinophagales; family Chitinophagaceae; genus Ferruginibacter. The sequence goes on from JAYSWO010000026.1 coordinate 28,776, forward strand.
TGTGGATTAAATACAATAGCCGGATATTTAAACCGCCGTGCATCTCTACTACATGACCCATGCATACCTACTGCAAATAATGCCTCTACTTTTATACTAAAACTAAATAGGGGCGATTGTATATCTGAAGAAACCCTACTATCAAATTTGTAATGCTGTGCATCTATATTAGAAATAGCTTGCAACCTTTGCCAAAAGGCAGTTTCATAACCTGTTTCCGTAATATCTTGTGGGGCAATAAATATAATGGCAGCACTGTGAAACGGATGATGTGATGTACGATACTTGTCAATAAAAGTATGTAAAAAAGCAACTATTTTTTCATCATCGCTAGGCCAAAAAATATGTGCAGCAACCAAACACGATAGTTGATTTTTTGCCATTGCTGTTTTAGCGCCAATGCACGGGAAAAACTTGTTTTCAATAAATTCAACAAACTCATTTTTTACTAATATTTCAGCTTCACTGATCATGCATTAATTATTTGGTTTGTAGTGCAGTTTTACACTGCCGTAGCGATATCCAATTCTTTTAAAATTTTAAAATGGGCTCTGGCATTTTTTAAAAAAGCTTTTCCTCTTTCATAGTCCCAATATTTTATACCACGATTATGATTTACCCTAGAAATTTGGAATAATACTTTCCAATGCTTTAACACAATACTGTAAGCTTGCAGCAAACTATTACCATTGCCATAAATATGATGTGGTTCTGCACCACAGCCATTAAATTCAATAATAGAAAATTCTTTACCATCTTTTAACGATTCTATAGATGCACATTTTATATCGTATCTACCATAATAAAATTGCTTTGTGTACAAACTAATATCATCAAATACTCTTAATAATTTTGCATCTTTTAGATGTTCCAAACTTACCAATTTTCCTCCTCTACTTAAATTAAGAGCATATGATAAAATATAATTTTTACCAATAGGAATAATTGTACTAAGCATGCTATTATGTTTAGATTTAATTTCACCTATACGAAATGTTGCCCTACTATAATTGTCTATTAAATTTTCTAATGTAGATACACCATCTCCTACCACTTGCAAGAATTCTTTTTTAATAAAACCGGTTATCGTACCAGATAAACTATCAGGAAAGCGATAATAAAAAACACTTACTTCTAAAGGATAATTTACCAGTTCTTGGATAATGTAATCAGCAGGCATTTTCGTATGATACTGTTGTAATTCCTCTTTGGTATTTATTTTTCTAAACATAAAACCCATCATACCTGCATCGGGTTTTACAGCAAATGGATATTCTAATCCACTTATGAATAATTGCTTTTCTACTTCTTGAAAAATAATATTATGCTTTATATAAATACTATGAGGATAGGTACCATCGGGCAATTGCTCATACATTTCTCTTTTAGTTTCTCCTTCAAAACCGCCAAAAGTAAGCGTGGGATTGGATGCTGTAAAAAACCAAAAGGACTTAGCCCTCAAACAATACCAGGCCCACACAGGGGCTATTGGAATATACTTTGCCAAGTAGTGCCAAGTTTCCCAATGGGTTAATTTAAAAAAAGTTTTTACAATATTCATTTTTGTATCCAAATACAAAGTTCATCTTATCATGAAAAATATTTATTGTACAATTATGCTAATATTTAATATCATTTACGGTACGATAATGAAGAAATAAAATATAGAAAAAAAAAGCACGATGAAAACACCGTGCTTATATATGGGGGGAAGATTGTTGCTATACAATAAATGGATCTACAATTGCCAATACCTGTGCCGCCGTAAGTGGCTCATCAAAACCTTCTGATGCTGCTGCAGCTGTATTAAATGCTCCACCAAGTCCTATAATATTTACTCCGGCCTGTGTGGTTAATTCCTCACCAGCAAAACTTAAATTTATATTTGCTTGTGCTGGCGGAAAATCAATACCACTATAGTTTAGCGTAATCCATGGCTTTAAAGGTTTTTGCGCTGTAGGTATAGCCGTATCTAACGCTCGCCTCATTTGTCTAATATGTGCAGCATGTCTTGCTTCTACTGAATGAATATTTAATGCAGCAGTAAGCACTGTTCTATTGCTTTGCAAGTTGGTTGCTTGCCCTTTATAAGCCCTCACGCCAGTATCTTCAAAAGTTTGTGCCATGGCTAACTGCACTGTATAGTTTGTAAGGTATCCTGCAAAGGGCCCAACACCTGATCCATTACCAGCAGTAAAATCAAAAGTAGGTTTAGCTACTGCTGCAGCACCCAATACCGATTTAAGAAAAATAACATGTTTATTTTCATCGTCTCTAATTTTTGTAAGTGCCGCTTGTGCAGGTGCAGATGCAGTAAGATAACCTACAGAACCTACAATATTGTTGTAAAATTCTGCTTCGAGATATTCCAGTGTTAAAGCAAAATTTAAAACACTGTTTACATCGCCAGGTGTTTGTCCATATGCCTTGCTAAACATAGAAGCTACCATAGAGGGTATAGCTACAAGTGCAATTTTTCCAGAAATATTGGTAAACTTTTTCATTGCACTTCTTCTGCTATCAAATCTTCCATAAACTTCTGGATCTACTTTTTCTATTTCTGTTATTATATTTTGTAAGTTCATAATTGCTTTATTTAAGATGGTAAATTACTAGCGTTTAATTTGGTTTTAATGTATGTACCTGCAATTGCCAAAACTTGTGCAGGTGTACGAGCCATATCTAAACCATTTGCATCTGTTGTGGCAGCAAAGCTTCCATTAGATAACAAATCAGCAATAAGTGCCGCATGCCTAGCTTCTACAGAAACAATTTTTCCAGCAAGTGTAAGGTATGTTGGTCCATTACCAGTGGTAGAAATTAGCTGTCCTGCTCCATTGTAAGCTGTAACGCCTAAATCTTCAAAAGCTTTAGCTGTTGTAAGTACACTTGTTCTACTTGTAAAATCAATGCTGGAAAAATCTACTTCTAGCGATGGAATAATAGCCGAAGGAGCTGCCCCAGAAATGGCTGTTTTAAAAAATTCACGATGTCCGACTTCATGGTTGCGAATGTCAGTAAGATACTCAGTTTCTAAAGCAGACATACCTGAATACGGTGTCGCCTATACCCTCACATAAAATGCAGCTTCAAGTTGCTCAAGCGCATATGCATAATTTAAAATACCTACATCACCACTGCCGAGGTTTACACCATCATCTGTAATTATATCATCATCATTTTTATTACATGCACTTCCAATGGCAATAACTGCTGCGGAAGCACCAAAAAATTTAAGCATATTCCTACGCTGCAAACCATAGTTGGAAATTGTATTCGCATTTTCAACTGGTGGTGGAAAAATTGTTTTTTTCATTTTTAATTTTTTTTATATTAATTAGAAAATTGTTGAAAGTAAATAGGTACAGGGCTTATTAATATATGACTAATCATACAAGGACTTTATGAAGTACGATTTCATCAAAAAAATCGATTAAATAAAATCTATTAAATCTTTGTTTAACTTTTCCTTTTCGGTAAACCAAAGTCCGTGAGGTGCACCCTCGTATACTTTAAAAATAGAATTGGTTATCATGGCTGCTGTTTGTTCTCCTGTAGCTTTTATAGGAACGGTTTTATCTTTATCGCCATGTATAATGAGGGTTGGTACATTTATTTTTAATACATCTTCTCTAAAATCTGTAGATGAAAAAGCTTTTGCACAACCAATGGTAGCCAATGGAGATGCATCCATGGTGGCTATTAATGCATTGGCTAAATAGGCATTGCTTACAGTACTGTTTAACAAACTTTCTCCGTAAAAATCTTTGTTAAAAGATTCAAAAAAAGTTGGTCTATCTGTACTCATGGCCGTATGCATATTATCAAAAGTTTGTTGGGGTACACCATTAGGATTACCATCTGTTTGCAGCATATAGGGTACAACGGCACTTATTAAAACAACTTTGGCAATTTTTTTTCCGCCGTATTTTGCAAAATATCTAGCAATTTCTCCACCACCCATAGAAAAACCAACCAAGGTTATATCATCGGTATCCAGCGTGTCTATCAATGCGTTTAAATCGTTAGCCAATGTATCATATTCATACCCATCAAAAGGCCAGTCAGATTTACCAAATCCACGTCTATCGTAAGTTATACACCTTAATCCATTCTTTGAAAGTTCAGTAATTTGATACTCCCACATTGTACTACTTAATGGCCAACCAGATATAAATATTACAGGTTTACCCGATCCTAAATCTTCGTAATATAGTTGTATAGATTTGGCATTGTCTTTATCCGCATGAAAGTATGGCATATGTAAAAATTAAAAATGATTTAGTGAATGACTGATATCAATTGTAAATCTCACTTTTATTAATCCAAGTTGCATTATACAATTATCCAAATTCTTTATATAATTCGCATTAGCATTTGAAATACTAAGCTTTCGCTATTATTTTCTTTCTTTTCTTTAAACTAAATTTTCCAATCTGCGGTTGATTGTCACCTAATAAAAATCCAAAAGGTTTTAATTGATCCAATCTATCGAAAATTACTTTTATAATAGCGGTAAGTGGTATGGCTAAAAACATACCTGCAATACCCCATAAAGCACCACCTATTAATACTACTATTATAGAAACAAGCGCATTTATTTTTACTTTACTTGCTACAATTTTAGGCACAATAAAATTATTGTCAATAAACTGTACAATAATGTAGAGTATAAAAACCCACAATGCTGTAATAGGGCTTTTGGTAGCTAGCGCCATAAGCATGGGCAAAGCGATGGCAACAAGCCCGCCTATGTAAGGAATCATATTAAGTAAAGCACCTATTACCCCAATTAATATAGCGTATTGTACACCCAATACCAACAAACCAAAAGAGTTGAGAGCTGCTACCATAGCAGCTTCTAGCAATAACCCTATTAAATAACTTTGTATTAATGTTTTTGTTTCTACCAATACTTCTGCCACTACAGACTGCTCATTGTTTTTAAACAATTGCGATATAAACTCGAGCAATAAAGGCTTATAAAAAAGTATCATAAAAATATATACAGGCAATATAAACAGCAGTACGAGCATACCACCAAATGTGGTAATAACAGATCCTATTACAGCGGTACTATTGTTCATCCCTTCCGATTTGGTTTTGTTTATCCATGCATCAATTTTTGGTTTGCTAATATTTAAATTGGTAGAAAACCAATTGATACAATCATTGGTTAAAGTAGCAAATCGTTGTTTAAATTGAGGTATTGTATCACTAAACAATGCAGCTTGAGATACTATAAAATACGTGATAGAAAGAATAACAATTAATGCCAATAATACCGCTATAAGTATGGCAATAACCCGGTTAAACTTAAACCTCGTTAATACATTTACAAATGGGTTGAGTAAAATTGCAATAATGGTTGAAAATATTAATGGTACAATAATATCTCCTCCAATATATAAAATGAAAAAGAAAAAAAACAATCCCATCACTATTTGCGAAAGTTTTAAGTATAAAGGCAATTTATTAGTAGTGATATCCATAATCTTTAATTTTCTAAAAAGTTGTTCATGTAAAATATTAGTAAAAATATATCCAGAAAAAATGCAGTAAAATAATTTACTGCACCTTTTACTTAATATAAAACAAATTCAACACTTAAGCTGCTTTATCTTCTAATTCCGAAGCCTCAATATTAATAGTAGCTACTGCTATTTCTGTCAAAGTAGCATCTGCAGACTTTTCTTCTGTAAGTGTTTCCTCTAATAAAGATGCTGCTTCAGCCAACCCTAATGTAACCGCAAACTGATGAAGCGTACCATATGTAGCAATTTCATAATGCTCCACTTTTTGCGCTGCTGATATAATACCAGCATCACGCATAGCACCTTTTTCGCAAGACTCCATTATTTCTCCAGCTTCTTTTATTAAACCATCCATAGCTTCACATTTCTTAGCTACCGCTTTCTTCTCAATGCTTGTAAAAACTTTTTCCAAACGAGATACTTGCTCAGTAGTTTCTTCTAAATGGCTCTTCAATGCATCTAACAATTCTGGCGAAGTAGTATTCTTTATCATTTTTGGAATGGCTTTCGTCAATGCTTTTTCTGCCCAATAAATATCTTTCAATTCATCTTCAAATAATTTCATTAATTGCGAATGCTTAATCATTCCTTTAGAAGAGGCAGGTGTAGCTTTATCCTTAGCGGGCATAGCTGATTTAGATGTACGTTTTGTGGATGCTGAATTTTTGGTTGTTTTCTTTTCCATAATTGTTCTTTTATTGTTTTAATTGTTCTTTTATTGTTATAATTGAAGTTTAGTTATTTGCGTGCTTATCTCTAGCTCCTACGTGGGGAACTGCACTTACATCTACATCTGTTGTTTCTTCTGCTGCTTCTGCTAATTCTGTAGATTCAATTTGTGTAGGGTCTCTAGGGTCAGGAGCTTCTTTATTAAAATCTTGATACGTTTTGTCATTTAGTATTTTGGTATTGGCCAAAATATTTCCTTTAGGTTTTTTTTCCATGGCAAATATTATTTTTTTATTTGTTAAAAAAATTTCTACACAAAATTGAAAATCTTTAACAAGAATACCATTACATCATTTTTATAAAATTTTGTATGATTCACACTTTTATAGAAACATGAAAACGTTTTACAGAAAAAAAATTACAAGTGAATCATATAATTTATTTGAATAATTGTGTAACAATTTTAAGTAACATGGCAGTGACCTTAACTGAATCTAATTTTTAATAATAAATAGATTTTTATGAACGACGAAACAAATTTGCATGGCAAAGAAGCCATAGACATGATAAAGAAGTTGGTAAACGAAATACAAATATGCCTTTTTTGTACAAGTTTACAAACAGATGATGGCGCTACAGCAAGGCCAATGGCTGCACAAGAAGTAGATGATGAAGGCAACCTTTGGTTTTTTAGCGATAAGCATAGTGATAAAAATAAAGAAATAGAAAAAGACAGTGCCGTGCAATTGTTTTTTTCTGACCCAAATAAAAGCACTTACTTGGTAGTAAATGGTGAAGCAGACATTATTATTGATTACGATAAAGTAGAAGAATTATGGTCGCCATTGGTGAAAACATGGTTTAAAGAAGGCAAAGATGATCCGAACATTAGTATCGTAAAAGTAAGCAGCAGGTCAGCCTACTATTGGGATACAGAAGGAAACAAAATGATAAACTTTTTTAAAATGATTGCTTCCATAGCAACAGGTACTACATTGGTAGATGCAAAAGAAGGTACGCTAAAATTATAAAATAAAAGATTTGCAAAAAATGCAGTTGGGCAAATACAATTGTATTTTTCTTTCATACATATGCCTGCAAAAAAAACGCTGAAACTGCTGAAAACGAAAAAATATTTATTAGCGCTCATTTTTATTTTAAAAATGTTATATTCATACGCAGGATATACGCTTGCTCAAGAGGTAGAACATATGCCAATTCAATTAGCCGATAGTACAAAACCCTACGCACTTATAGCAGGTGGAAGCAAGGGTATTGGCTATGCAATAGCTGAAGCTTTGGCAAAGCGCCATTACAATTTAATTTTAATAGCTAGAAACCAAGATACCTTATTGGCAGTTAAAAATAAATTAGAATCCTTTTACTCAATACATGTAGAAATATTATCAAAAGATTTAAGCAAAGAGACAGCTGCTGCTGAAATAGCTGCTTGGTGTACTACCAAAAACATATCTTTAAAAATGCTTTACAATGTAGCGGGTATGGGTGGTGCCAATGATTTTTTATCATCCCCACTAGATAGTTTACAGTATATGGTAAGGCTAAATGTGGAATCGATGATGAGTTTAACACTTATGCTTTTACCATTACTAGAAAAAAATGCACCTGCACATATTCTTAATGTAGCAAGCATGGCAGCTTTTGCCCCTATACCCACAAAAAATTTATATGCATCTACAAAATCGGCTGTTTTGTATTTTAGTTATGGGCTGCGTTATCAGTTAAAAAAGAAGGGCATTAGTGTAAGTTGTCTTTGCCCAGGCCCAGTATTTACAAAGCCATCTATTGAAAAAGACACCAAAAAAAAATTAGGTTGGTTTGGCAAACAAATGGCCGTATCCCAAAAAAAAGTGGGAGAAGTAACGGTAAAAAAAATGCTAAAGGGAAGAATGATAATTGTACCAGGCACGGTTTCTAAACTGGTATCTATATTTATTCGTACCATGCCTAAAAGATGGTCTGCTGCTATGTACAGTAAGTTGGGTTAAAAAACATTCATACATTGGGTGCATGTATTTTATGTGTGAATAATGCAAATTATTAAGCTAATTGTGTAAGTAATAGTATGCAATAATAATCACCTTTACGAAGTAATTAATTTCACAAATCTTTTTTAAAAATGATATGGCCACACTAAAAAAAGCTACTAAAAAAAGTGGGTCAGAAAAAAACTCCTTGGTGAAAAATATCAATGCAAAAAAGAAAGCAGGTACTTCTGCTCCTAATAGTAAATCTACTGTTTCAAAAAAAGTTTACAAAGAAATGGAAAATAATGGGACTAAAAACAATTAACTATTATTAAAATATCATGGATAAAATTTTTATTATTTCATCAAGCATAAGAGAAGAAAGAAATAGCCACAGAGTAGCGCTTTATTTCAACAAATATTTAGGAGGAAACAATCTAGCCATTTCTGAAATTATTGATTTAAAGGAATATAATTTCCCTTTATTTAAAAGCGTATTAAAATTGCAGAAAAATCCTCCTGCAAATGCCGTAGCATTTGCAGAAAAAATAAAAGCATCGGATGGAATTATTATTGTAATGCCTGAATACAATGGCGGTATACCTGCTAGTTTAAAAAATGCCATAGATTTATTATATGAGGAATGGAGACACAAACCTGTTGGTATTGTAACCGTATCAGCTGGCCCCTTTGCCGGTACACAAGCATTGGTAGCATTGCAATTTACTTTATGGAAAATAAAAGCTCGGACCATTACAGAAATGTTTTCTGTGCCAAAAGTACAAGATGCCTATGATGAAGATGGAAACCCAACAGATATAGAATTAACGAATAAACTGACAGAAGTTTTTGTAAAGGAGTTATTATGGTGTATTAAAGCAGATAAAGAGGTATAAAAATAATAGTATTGAAAATATAAAAAAATATGTATGTCCATACGAACCACAAATCCTACTACCAACGAAATAATCAAATCTTTTGAAGAAATAGACGACAAAACCTTGGATAAAGCAGTAGCAGTAGCAGATGATGCATTTAAAAAATGGAGAAAAACAAGTTATGATGAACGTGCTAGTTTGTTGCATAAAGTAGCCGATTTGCTAAGAGAAAGGAAAGACTATTTATCAAAACTCATTACCTTAGAAATGGGTAAGCCTATAGCACAAGCTGTGGGAGAAATAGCATTAAGTGCAGATATTTTTGATTATTATGCTGACAATGCAGCAAATTTTTTAGCAGACAAGGATCTACATCCAACAGTAGGAAAAGCGTTTATTCGTAATAGCCCAATTGGCGTATTGCTTGGCGTGCAGCCATGGAATTTTCCCTTTTATCAAGTAGCACGTTTTGCAGCACCCAATATAATGATTGGTAATACAATTTTGCTAAAACATGCATCAATCGTACCTCAGTGTGGTATTGCTATTGGGGATATTTTTAAAGAAGCAGGTGCTGAAGAAGGTGTTTATACAAATATCTTAATATCAGGAAAGCGAGCCACCACATTGGTAGCCGATGAAAGAATAAAAGGTGTATCGCTCACAGGAAGTGAAGAAGCGGGCGCAAGCATAGCGGCTGAAGCAGGCAAATATTTAAAAAAATGCGTATTGGAATTAGGGGGGAATGATGCCTTTATTATTTTAGAAGATGCTGATATGGATAAAACCGTAGAGTGGGCAATGGTTGGTAGAATGAACAACAATGGAGAGTGTTGCATAGCATCAAAAAGATTTATAGCGGTAGAAGCAATTGCCGATGAATTTTTAGAAAAAATTACAAAAAGAATGCTAAGTATGAAAGTAGGCGACCCAATGGATACTTCTACAGAGCTAGGCCCAATGAGTAGTGAGACAGCTGCAAAAAATATAATAGACCAAGTAGAACGATCTGTAGATGCTGGTGCTACTTTGCTTATGGGTGGCAAAAGAGGAAATAGCAAAGGCGCATTTGTACAACCAACCATACTTACAGATATAAAACCAGACAACCCTGCATATAGTGAAGAAATATTTGGGCCCGTAGTTTCGTTTTTTAGGGTAAAGGATGAACAAGCTGCTATAATTTTAGCAAACGATTCTTGTTTTGGCTTGGGTGGTTCAGTATTTACAAAAGATGAAGAAAGAGGAAAACATGTAGCCGAACAAATAGATACTGGTATGGTGTTTATAAATCATCCTACTTGGACACAAGCCGACCTTCCATTTGGCGGTACCAAACGTTCAGGCTTTGGTAGAGAACTTTCTGCTTTGGGCATTGAAGAATTTGTAAATAAAAAGCTAATTAGAACAAGTAATATTAATGACCCTTTTTAAAAAAATCTATTGGATAGCATCGTTTTAAAATTTATCAGTCTTAGCTTTTCGAAGGCGGTACATGTATTTGAAGCCATGGCTTGTACAACAACAAACCGCCTTTATCGGGGACACTAAAAAAGTTGCACTTTTCTTAAAATAAAAATTACATAAATTATGACACGTACTGCAAAAGCACATTGGGTAGGAGATTTAAAAGAAGGTAAAGGAACCTTAACCACGCAAAGTGGTGTATTGGACAATACAAATTATAGTTTTAAAACCCGGTTTGAAGAAGGAGAAAAAGGTACAAACCCAGAAGAACTATTGGCGGCTGCACATGCAGGATGCTTTACCATGGCAGTTTGTGCCATGCTTACAGAAAAAGGCTTGATAGCTACAAGCCTTCACACAGAAGCAGTTCTTAATATGGAAGGGTTAAGTATTACAAGCATTCATTTAAATATAACCGCAACAGTACCTGGCATAAATGCGGAAGATTTTGAAGCCATTACGAAGGCTGCAGAAAAAAATTGTTTGATCTCAAAAGTGCTGAGCATTCCTATTGGATCAGAAGCACATTTTTTAACTTAATATTTCAACAAAAAAATAAAACTATGACTACAAATGAAAAAGAGGATTTTATACATCCCATAGAAACAAATATTGAAAACAAACAAGAAGAAGAAGGATTAAACAATGAAAAAAATCCTACTGTAACGATGCATGGTGGAGATGATGAAGTAGGTACAGCTACTATACAAGAAAGGAAATCAGAAAAAGAAGAGGATGATGAACAACCAGATAATGAGAAAATAGAATCTCCAAAGCCTGAAATTGAATCACCCAAAGCAGAAATAAATTCTCCTAAACCGGAGATTCAAAACCCCGATACAGAAACCATCATTAAAGAGATTGAAGGAGAAGAGCACGGAGGAGATACAGTAGATATTGATATGGACAAAGGGATATCAGTTGATTCGAAAAAGACACAACCAAAAGATGAATATTTAGAAAATTAAATTATGAATAACTTATTTAGAGGATTAATAGCAGGCTACGGAGCTAAAAAATTAGGAGGTGGTTGCTTCGGTACCATTATCGTTTTTATTATTATTTGGGTTGCACTAAAAAATTGCTAACATAAAATTTATGAAAACAAAACAAATTGTATTGCATGCACGTCCACAGGGCAAGCCCAAGCTAAGTGATTTTGACAGCAGAGAAATTGTACTACCTTCTTTAAAAGAGGATGAAATATTGCTTAAAGGATTGTATTATTCTGTGGACCCATATATGCGTGGAAGAATGAATGATTCAAAATCGTACATAGCATCTTTTACCATTGATACAGCAATGGAAGGAGCTGTAGTAGCAGAAGTAGTAGAAAGCAAATCGGATAAGTACAGCGTAGGCGATGCAGTAGTAGGTATGATGCCTTGGCAAGAGAATATAATACGAAATGTAGCCGATGTACAAAAAATAGACAAATATGCCGCAAACAAAAGTTATTACTTAAGTGTACTTGGTATGCCTGGGCTTACAGCTTACTTTGGTTTATTGCATATTTGTAAACCAAAAGAAGGTGAAACGGTGGTAGTGTCTGGAGCAGCTGGCGCTGTGGGTATTGTGGTTGGACAATTGGCAAAAATACATGGCTGCAGGGTTATTGGCATTGCGGGCACTGATGGAAAAGTAAATGCATTAAAAACCGTCTTCGGGTTTGATGAAGTAATCAACTATAAAACCTCCACTGATATAAAAAAAGATATTGCTAATTTTTGCCCCAATGGAGTAGATGTATATTTTGATAATGTGGGTGGAGAAATATCTGATGCTGTAATAACCAATATAAATTTTAATGCACGCATTGCCTTGTGTGGGCAGATATCGTTGTACAATACAACGGAAGTACCCATGGGACCTAGGATACAACCGATGCTGCTTACACGAAGTGTATTAATGCAAGGTTTTATTATCGGCAATTATAAAGATAATTTTGCCGAAGGTAGTAAGCAACTTTCTCAATGGATAAACGAAGGCAAACTTAAATACACTGAAACAATAGAAAAAGGTTTTGATAATTTACCCAAAGCATTTTTAGGTTTATTTGAAGGAGAGAATATGGGTAAGATGATTGTGGAAGCGTAATATACTTTTTGATAATGATCTCAGCCTAAGCTTATCAAAAGCATGAATAGTATATGCAAACCAACTTCTACAAACTCGGCTTGCTACGCTAATTAAATTGAAAGTATCTTTAACATTAAGTATGCACACCAATTTTTAAGATAAAGATTGATAACTGCAATGGTATATTAATAATTTAAAAAAATAAAAACAGAAAATATGAAAATATTAATGGTGCTTACTTCACACAGTGAGTTAGGAAATACGGGTAAAAAGACAGGCTTTTGGATTGAGGAATTTGCATCGCCTTACTATACTTTTTTAGATGCAGGTGCTATTATCACCATTGCATCGCCAAAGGGTGGGCAGCCACCGATAGATCCATCAAGCGATACAGCAGAGAATCAAACCCCTGCTACTATACGATTTAAAGCAGATAAACATTTACAAAAGATTTTATCGGAAACGGTGTTATTGTCTGATATGTCTTCTGATGATTTTGATGCAGTATTTTACCCAGGTGGGCATGGTCCGCTGTGGGACCTAACCAACGATGCAGATTCTGTAAAATTGATTGAACATTTTTGGAGTAGCAAAAAACCAGTTGTGGCAGTATGCCATGCACCTGCCGTTTTACTACATGCAAAAGATGAAGCAGATGAGCCATTGGTAAAAGGAAAAAATGTAACCGGTTTTACAAACACCGAAGAGGAAGCTGTAAAACTTACGGAAGTGGTACCCTTTTTATTAGAAGAGGAATTAAAAAGCAAAGGAGGTATATATTCCAAAAAAGAGGATTGGGCTTCGTACGTAGTAAAAGATGGAATGCTTATTACAGGGCAAAACCCTGCCTCGTCTGAAGAAGCAGCAAAAGAATTATTAAAGCTTTTGAAAGATTAAATAACACAGCAATGACAATTTCTTCTCAAATACAATGGTTATTTTTATTGGCGTTGCCCATTGCATCCGCAGCTTGGACAGTAACCCATGAAGAAATTTTTAAAGAGCCAAGAGATTTTTGTAAAAGGAAAAGTGAAGCTTGTAGGAGTGTATTTGTAAGAAAATTCTTTTACTTATTTACCTGTGAGTATTGTTTAAGCCATTATGTAACCACATTTTTTATAATACTCACAGGTTATAAATTGCTAATGGATGATTGGCGAGGATATTTAATTGCTGGCTTTGCACTAGTGTGGATTGCCAACATGTACATGGGCATTTTTTTGTTGTTAAGACAAAGCATCAAAAAAGAAAAAACA
>JAYSWO010000251.1:0-11041 GCA_043717975.1 Ferruginibacter sp.
CAGGTGTCAGGCTGTCGTTCAACGACGTCGATAACTGGAATACGAACTCGAATATCAGGTCTCACCTATGCAAAAGAATTTGGCAATGCAAACCCTGCCACTTGGCAAAAAATAACTCTTAAAATAAAAGGCGTTGGTACAAACATCCACCGCCTTTTTTAATTTTTACCACCATGAAAAAATATAGCTGGTACAACATACACGAAAAATTCATAAGCAAACGAAAAATGAAATTTGTAAACTGGTTTTACAAAATACAATCTACAAAATACTGCTGGGCAGATTGTGTAGCTTGGGCATTGGCAAGTGGCAGGTTTAACCCATTTGCCATAAGCAAAGGCAATGCTTGCAAGCTAGAGAGCCTTACCCATAGTACCGATGCTTGCTACTGTGGCTGCTGGCACAAAGGCAGATGCTGGGATACACTTACCGTACTAGAAAAAGAAGCACACCGCACATGCAGTGAAACTACCGATGGAGTGCCGTTTTAAAATAACCTTAAATTTGTAACATGAATAATTACAAACCATCCGCATTAACTTTAATGCTAAATTTATTTGAAGCAATATTTGATGGCATTTACAAACTATTAAAAAAATTATTAACCAAAAACAAAACAACATGAAAAAATTATTATTTATTATTTGTATTGTATTTGCAATTTGCAAAACATCACAAGCACAAATGGCATTCTTATTCAATAGTGAGCCTTACGAAAGAAGAGTAGAGTTAGAGGATAGTATAAAACTACTTTTCCCCAATAGAACTTTTAGAAGAGATAGTAGTATTAGCTTTAAAGCTTATGGCTTTGTGTTAACTGATAGTTCTCGGAAAACGTTAAAATTTGATTTTAAAAAATTTAACAGAGGAGAAAATAAGGATTTGGAAGCAAAAGGGGTTGTATCTATAATGCAAGTAAATGTTTATGGTAGTTTTTTAGACTTGTTTTTGGTATGGAAAACATACATTGATAAAAGTGCTAATAGAGATGAAATTATTGAAAGGAATGCCACAGGTATAATGATTGATAACAAATACAGACTTAGTTTTATAAAAGATGCAGGCAGTTGGTCTATTGAAACAAAGTACCAACCTTTTTAAAACGAACCGCACAAAAATAAATTTGGCAATACAAAAAACTTTGCTACTTTTACAATGACTTACAAAACGCCTCATCTAAGGGCATTATCTTAGATACATATTTATAAATAACAGTAATAGCCTGTTACACGGTGGTGCAAAGGAAACAATGCACTGAAATACTAGCCCTGCTAGCGTTTTGTAAGTCACACCTAAATAATGGGCTATTATTATAACTTTTTTAAAATGACTTACAAAAAAGAAAGTGCAGCTCTCACTATAAATGAGCAACTAGTATTTATTCAATCGGATAAGCCTATAACAACCTCTCGGCTTATCGCCAAAACATTTGAAAAAAGGCATGATAATGTTTTGAGAGATATTGTCACTTTAGGATGCTCAGATGCATTCTCACTCCTCAACTTTGAGGAGTCAAACTACATTGATACAAGAGGGAAAAGGCAGCCTGAGTATCAAATCACAAAAGATGGTTTTGTTTTATTAGTTATGGGCTACATCGGTGATAAAGCCATGCAGTTTAAAGAAAGATACATTGAACGTTTCAATGCTATGGAAATGCAGCTTCAAAAAAATTTTATAGCGAACCAAGCATTGCTTAGTAGTTATAATAATGTACAGCAGTTAATAAACCAATGCCACGCATTTGTAGAAGATAATTATACATGGTATGCTGCAAGTCAACTAAGATTGCTTAGTGGCAAGAGCAGCACAGGCGGGTATCAAAGAAAAGCCAAAATTATGGGCATGGAGGCTAAAATGAAAAAAGTACTTTACCGTGGGCAGTTATGTTGGTTTGTAAGGCACGATGCCGTAAACGAAATTTTATCAGTAAAGCAAAACCATATAACAGCCGTAGCAATGGTAAACCTTATGCAAAAACCGCAAGCTGCACAAATGCAAATGGCATTTGGTAATACACAAGGAGGTGCCAATGTGTAATGATAAAAAAATAATCGTAAGTGAGCGTAGCCTTGCAAAAATGCAAGATGATATACACAAGGTAGAAAACACTGTACAGCGTGCGCTAATGCAAAAAAAATTTGACGAACTTATTGCAGCTTCTGAATTTGCTTTTACTGCACCCATAAAAAAAGGGGGTAACCATGCAAACTGAACTACAACGAGCGCAAGCCATACTACAGGCGCATATAGAAACTATGAAGGCACAGCGTGAGCTATACCAAGCACAAGCAGCTTGGGCAGGAGATTTAATACGCCTTATGCAGTACAAAGAAGGTGTGTATGAAAAACCTGCTAATAAACTTTACGCCGTACCAAAGCAGTAGGCGTAATATAAAGAAGCCACTAGTAAAATTCTAGTGGCTTTCTTTTTTCAACAACAATCAACAATCAATCTCTTATAATATCTACAGCTAAGTTATTTTGGCTCATGCCCTGCCCTGTATTATACCCTCCTGTTACCATACAGCTATAAATAATTACATACTGTTGTATGCCATCATCACGCTTCATACGTGCCGTAGTTCGGCGGTATAGTACGCTGCTATTGGGCAGTGGTAAATAAGTATGCAAGGCTTGGTGTACGGCTTCTATGGTGTCGTGTATGGCATACGCTTGTGTGCGCTGTGTAGCAGGTGCTTTGCCGCTTGTATTAGTCTTTTTTACATCGGCTATGTATAGTGTTATTGTAGCTTCGCCTTGCTGCTGTTTGTTTCCAATGTTTTTCCATGCTACTGTACCTACATCTATAAGGCAGCATGGCCATTGTACAGGTGGCATATTGCTATAGTAATCCAACTGCCCCCAGTCCTCATCTATGTATTTTAAAGCCGTTACTTTATCCTGTACTCTTACTTGTATGGCTTGTAGTAATTCTTTCATGCTATTTGTTTTTTATCATTTGTATTTGTAGCTGCTTACCCATTGCTTGCACAGCATTATCTATGTCTTGCTTTACAATGTTTTTTACATTTTGGTGGTTGCCTATAAATTGGCGTTTGATAATCGTTATTTTATCGCCCACTTTTTTTAGTGCCATTGCTTTCCAAAAATATGCTTCGCTGCTCAATGCTTTGTTACGTTTACTATTACTTGTTGCTCCGCTTGCCTTGGTAGTTACTGCTCCACTGGCTTTATAATACATAGCCCAAAAAAACTTTTTCATTTTAGCAGTTATAATAATTACACCGCCTTTGTTGTGTATGCTCGCATACGGCAGGCTGCTTGTAAATATTATCTTGCCTCCGTTATAGTCTATACTTGCCCCTATGCTCTTGCGTAGGTCGCCGCTTCGCATCATTAGGCTGCCACGGTTATTGTGCATCTTAGTATCTGCCCACGGCTCGTTAAAGAAGGCTTTGCGTTCAAAGTTTCTATCAAACTCATCTTTCAAATCTGTCTTTATGTCCTTCAGTAAGTTTGTAAAAAAATCGTTGCTATTCATATTTTTTATATATTTGCTGTGTGAACTCTACGCATGTAGCTTTCACAACCACAAAACCTCAAAATTTATTTTGAGGTTTTATGCTTATAGAGCATTCTTATTTTGCCTTTATCAATCTCCCAAACTTCATCTATTTTTTGCCCTTCTTTTATTCTCAATTCTATTAACTTAACTATCCTTTCATCTGTAAAATCTACTTTATCTATCACAATTCTTGAAGCTTGCTTTACACCACTACTAAGCATATTAGATAACCAATTTTTTGGATTTGAATTTTCCAAATGCCCTTCATGCTCCCAAAAGTTTTCTCCTATTTTGTTATCAGGGCTTTTGCCTTCATATTTAGTTCCGACTAATGCCCCAAATATGCTTTTATACAAGCTGCTTGCTTTGTCTTTTACAGTTGGTAATATTTGCGTTTTTTCGCCAAGCTCTGCATGGTGCTTACAAATTGCATAGTTCTTTTTGAAATCGCTTGCAGTTTTATCTACTAAATTGTGTATCTCAATACTGCCGCCATTGTCATAGTCTTTTACTTTTTTAAAATCATTTTGTGCTATTTGTTTTTCCAACTCAGCTGCTACTTTACATTTCTCACCCTGCCCACTACCATCTGCAAGTTTGCCCACACCGCATTTACTCAAGTCACCTTTATATGGGTGCGTAGGAGGGAATATTATTTTTTGTGATCCTGGGTTAAACCTAAATATTGCTAAAGCATTTTTGCCATCCTTACCAATAGCTGTAGTAGCTTTATCGCCTTTTACAATGGCATCTTTGCTATCGCTTTCTTTGTAGCGTTGTTTGCTTACTTCTACAGCTGTGCATCTACACCGCCATCCATTTGGTGGGTAGTAGCTTTGCCAAAATGCATCATCTGGCGGCAGCGTTGTATCTCGTAGTGCATTGTGGCTATCTCTTACCCTTGCATCGCCTGCGGTTCGGTATTGCAAGTTATAACGACCTTTATCGTCCAATGCTGCCCAATTAGCTGCCATTTGTGCGCTACTGGTAGCAAAGTAGTACTCCGCTTCTAAATACGTTTGGTTGTAGTTTTTATGTATCTTTTCTACATCTGCCGCAAACTGTGAAAAAGGTTTTCTTTTGCCCTGCTCATCCAAGAGCAGGGAACTAACTGTCTTTAACTCAGCATAGGTTTTCATGCCGCTAAACAAGTACACATCGTTTTGCAAAGACTTTAGCATGGCTGGCGGTATTACATTATCAGAAATACCAAAGTTTACAGCATCGTTTAAGATACGGTTGGTTTCTTTTATTAAATCCTTTACTGGTTTATCATTTACTATGGTAGGTTTTACTGTACCTTTTTCATGTAAATGTTTTGCAGCTTCATCAAATATTTTTTTATTAAATGGTTTGCCCTTTCCATCTGCTAACTGCAAATTGCCAAAAGCTTTTTTTGTATTGCACTCAGCAGCTCCACAACCTGTGTTATACAAATTGTGTAGTGTTAAGTGAAAGTTTTTTATACTTGGGCGTTCACTCGCAGCCCCTACTCGAAAAAACCAAAATCATCTGCAAGTTTCTTATTGCCATTTGCTGGCTGCGCATTGGTAATTGGTGCAGCACGTTCGCCAATAATTTCTACACCAAAAGTTTTCTTTGCCCACTCTGCATCTACATTATAAAAGGGAAGTGTTTCTACAAATCTTTTAAAAAGAATATTAGTATCCTCTGCCTTACTATATTCTAGTGTTGGGTTTCCTTTTAAAAAACCAATTGCCACAAGTGCAGGTATTACGGTGTTATTCCACTCTTGTGTAATGCTAGTAAGGTCAGCATGTACTAGTTCGTTTAGCTGCTCTTTGCCACTCTCATCTTTGCTACGGCTACCGTTTTTTGTATCCTGTCCCTTAACTGCACCTGTAAGTAATAAGCTCAATTCATTGTTACAAAAGTTCATTAAACTTTGATAAACATCACCGCTTGGGTTATTGCCTTGCGCCCATTCTAATGTTTCCTCACTATCTATAATAAACCATGCAGCGGCTGCCATATCTCTCATCATCGCCTCTGCTCTATTAAGCTGTGCTACATCTTGCGTATTGGTTTTAAGTACCCTTGGAGGTATGCCGTATATTTCGCATAGTTCACTCCAACAGCTTTGGGCAAAGCGTTTAAATAATACATGTGGTACAGCTTTATTTATCAATCCAAGTTCGCCGCTATTAAATTCTAAAATCCATTTACCAAACTCCTTCATGGTTCGGTATTCAATAAATTTATCTTCAGTATAATCAGCATAAAACCGCCCATTTTGCGGCACAACGTTTTGTCTTGGTAGTGTATTAGCAATAAGCGTTTGCCCTGCAAGCTGTAGCTCTATAAGGTTGTAACCGTATATTTTCTTTTCCCAAATAGCTGTGGTTATTTGTATGTAAGCCGCACTTTTTTTTAGTAGGGCAGTTTGCTCTACATCT
The DNA here is from genome assembly GCA_043717975.1 of Ferruginibacter sp. Lineage (GTDB taxonomy): Bacteria > Bacteroidota > Bacteroidia > Chitinophagales > Chitinophagaceae > Ferruginibacter. Next base: position 5,947 of record JAYSWO010000251.1, read on the forward strand.
TCCTCTCCGCTTTCCGTAAGTAATCTAAAAGGAAAGCTTAAACATTTTTGCAGCCTATTTTGCATTTGACTAGTAAGCAATGCATCTATACCTACCTCGGTAAACATAGCTTGTATTAAAAAGTTCTTTGGCTCTTCTACTGTAGTAAGGTTTTGGGCGGTGTTCCACTTGCCTATATCTTGCCTTGTACGTGCGGTAGTTTTTGGCACGTGTGCCAATACTCTTTTTTGTTTTGAGAGTGCTACTTTATCTGCCATGCTAGTATCTGCAAAGCTTGCACTTTTACCTTCAGGTAAAATATTAGTTATAAAAGAAAATAAACCCATTTTGAATAGTATTTAGATATTAGTATTTAGTATAGAGACTAGCAATTGCAAACTGCAAATTGCCCTTTGCCAACTGCTTACTCGTGTATAAATTTTGCTCTGCCTCCCATTCTAAAAGGTAAGGCGGTTGTAGGCGTTGTGCTGCCATCGTCTGGCGGCAATATTGGCAAGCTGCCAATGGTTACTTTGCCACTTGCTATTTGTTTAAAATAGTCTATAGCCCTGTCGTAGCGTTCCTTTACACGTTCATGTATTATATCTGCATTGCATAGGCGTATTATCCACCACTCTGCTACTGTTTTTGTTAGCTCTAAAATAAGAGCATTACGTGCTGTGCCTGTAGCTGCAAATATTGCTACAGCATCATACCTTGGTCGCCCATCCATCCACTCTTTTTTATTATTACTGGTTAGGTAGCTTTTTACCTCTTCCACAGCAGCTTCAATACCCATGTCTATAATGCTATCATCATCCTCTGTTATTTGGTCTAGCTGGTATTCATATACCGTGCTGCGTAGTTCTTCTTTTTGTAAAAACATGTTTTAAAATTTTTGATTTTCCCTCTTGCCTACTTTATAGTTGTGCTTTGCTTTGCGTGTGCGCCTGCTTAATAATTTAATTGCACTTGAATCTGCATCAGGGCTGTCATCTTTTGTTTTATACCCTGGTTCTATTCCAAATAATTGTACAATGCCTGTTTGCATATCTTGGCATCTTCTCTCTTCAATATTATAAAAAATATTACCCTGCTGATAGTATGGTAGCATATTAATCATCCTATCATATTTAGCACCTTCAGGTTTTTCACTTTTTATAAAAACAATTGGCTTATCATAGTCTTTTGAAACTTCCTCTATAACCATCTTTACAGCATCATTCCAAAATTGACTTTCAAAAATCCAATTCATTGCTACATCTCTTTTTCTACTTAGCATGTAATTGTTTGCCCATCTAACAGCAACTTCCATTTTGCATTGCCTTACAAAAGCTTTTATTAAATAAAACTGTCCATCTTTTGCACCCCAAATTTTCATTGCATTAAAATCTGCTGTTTCTGAATCGCTATAAGCTATATCCCAAAAACCTAAAATACTATCAAATGTGTGCGGTAGTGGTTTCCAAAGAATCATTGACTCTTTAAATATTGTTCCTTCTGTATAGGGCTTATTGTTATACTCGGCATCAAAGCTTAATGTTCCCATTGCTTCTATTTGTGAGTCATAAAAATCACGAAGAGATTTATTTTGATGCCAATTTATTTCCCCTTTTTTATTTATAGCATCCTGCTGGTTATAAACAAATCCTTTCTTTGTTTCTTTTATTCTTAGTAAAATAGTTGTAGGAGAGAAAACATTATTAACTAAAATAAATCTGCTACTTACAGGAGATAAACAGCCAAGTACATCTTCGCAAATCCAATTTGCATATTCTTTTATTCTTTTTGGATTTTTACATACTTCTCTTGTATCTAAATCATCACCCACGCAATAGTCTGGACGATGTTGGCGATGTCTTAATCCTCTCACACTTTGCCCCATACCTAATGCGAAAAATGCACAATCATTTTTCGTTACAAAACTTCCTTCTTCCCAACTTCCTATTGTTCGCTGTGCGCCATAGTCGTGTATTAGAAGTTGGTTTCCTTCAAATTCTGCCTGTATATCTGACAATAAAATATGTGCTTTGTCTTGGTTTTGACCTATTAAAAGCATAACTTTTATATCATCATTTATCCAAAGCCAAAGCGGTATTAAAATGTTTAAATGCGTACTTTTTGCCAAACCTCGACCCCAACCAAGTAAATATTTGCAGCGTTTATTGGCTCGTATTTTATTTGCAATATCTATATGAAAAGGGGCGCATGGTGCAGTGGCATACCTAGCAAAATATGTGTTTACAAAATAGTTGTAATCTGTCTTGGCTCTTGCTATACGGTCTGTTTGTTCCTTCTTACTTTCTAATGGATTAATTGCAGTGCTATCCATTATCTGCCTGAGCAATAATCGGTATCGTTCCTGTGCTTCTTTATCTTTTTTATTCATGGTTATTTACCGTTTTTACTTTCAATAAATACCATGCTTAGTTGTGCAAAGCGTTGCACATCTTTTGGTTCGTTTCTCAATAAATAATCTATGAATTCACTAAACACATCTGTGTATACTGCTAATGGGCTATCGCTTAATCTATCTATCTCTTTTCCTAAAATACTTTTTGCATCGTACTGCTCTTTGGTAGGCACATTACCATTTGCTTTTATAGCAAGGTTTACGGCTGCAAGTTGGGCGTAGCTATCTGTAAGCAATTGTTTTTTGGTAATACTTTGTAAGTCTTTTAGCGAATCCCAATTATTTATTTCAATCCATTTGCCAAGCGTTTTTGGGGTGACATTAATCGTTTCTGCAATACTTTTTTGTGTTTGGTTTCCCAATACATATAACTCCTGTGCTAGTCTTTTTTTTATATCGCTTGCCGCCATTGTTATTATTTATATAAAACAAAACTGCATTTTATATACCCACTTTACAAGCATTGCCAATAGGCTATGGTAAGGCTGCCATAGGGTATGGCAACTATTTGTAAAGGCTTTTACAAACGGTTTGCTTTGTGAAATAATTAAGAAAAACAATGCCTGATTTTGTACTAAATGATGAGACGGTTGAAAACAGCTACGGTTTTACAATACCGAACGCTGGTATAGAGCTAGCTCAGTTTTTAGACAATCCTGTAATGTTAGATAGCCACGATAATAATACCGAAAGTGTTATAGGCAACTGGAAAAATACAAGGGTAGTAGGGCATCAACTTTTGGCACAAGAAAACTTTGACATAGCAGATGAAGATGCTGCAAAAATAGCAGGCAAAGTAGAGCGTGGATTTATAAAAGCAGCAAGCATGGGCGTAGGCTTTTACATGGATGATATGCAATACATAGGCGGCAAAGTAATACTTACAAAATGTGTACTAAAAGAAGCAAGTATTGTAGCTGTGCCAAGCAATGCAAAAGCATTACGCTTATATGATTTAAACACTGGACAATTGGTAGGCGAAAATGAATTGCAATTACAGTTATCTGATTTAAAAAATTTACAAAACGAAAACAAAATAAGCATGAAAGAAATAAAATTATCCGTAGCAGCACTTGTTGCCTTGTGCTTAACTGCGCAGCCAAGTAGCGAAAGCGAATTGGATGCATCTGTACTAAAGTTAAAAGCTGAATTGGATGCAGAAAAATTAAAAGGTATTGCCGCTACAAAAGAGTTAGGCGAAAAATTAAAAAATGCTGAAGATGCTTTACTAGCACAATCAAAATTGCAAAGCAAAGCATTGTTAGATGGCGCAATAGCAGAGGGTAAAATTACTGCTGAAGAGCGTGCAACATTTGAAGCATTGCCTTTGGATGTGGCAACAAGTACGCTTGCAAAAATACCTGCTAAAGCTACACTTGGCAACTTGGTTGTAGGTGGTAAAGCTACAGGCACAGAGCCAAAAACATTTGAGGAGCTGATGGCACTTAGCGATGAAGCTAAAGTAGCATTGAAAGCAAGCAACCCAACATTGTACACAAAATTGCTAGAAGCATAAAAATAATTGGCAGCTAAGCGGTACAGGATAGTTGCACCTGTACTGCTCTGCTAATATCCTATTTAAAAATTAATCATTAAAATAAAATAACATGCCCTCAAATTTTCCCGAAGTATGGCTCGCAGCCGTAATAAAGTTTTTTAAATCTACGCTTACTGCATTGTGGCTAGATGGTATCTCTGAGATATCTGCAAATGTAAACACCGTAAATGCAGGTGAAATAACAGAAAAGAATATTATACATGTGCCTACAACAATGTTTGCGGCTGATGTATTGGTAAACAATACTACTTACCCTATAGATGTACAGCAGTACACAGATGATAGCATCACTATCACCTTGGATAAGTACCAAACCAAAGTAACATCTATATCTGATGATGATACTATGGGTGCATCTTATGATAAGATTGCAGAAGTAACTAAAGGGCATGTAGAGCCTATTGTACAAACGAAGTACCAAAAAGCATTACATAGTATTGCGCCACAAACCAATACAGCAAATACGCCTGTATTAGCTACTACAGGTGCGCCTGATGCAAATGGTCGTAAGCGTTTAACGTACGAAGATTTGGTAGCATTAAAAGCTTTGATAGATAAAACTGATTGTAACCCAATGGGGCGTAGGTTGGTGCTATGTTCAGAGCATTGGAACGATTTATTGCTTGACCGTAAAAACTTTGGCGATAAGCTAGTAAACTACACCACAGGTACAGTTTTAAACATGTTAGGCTTTGAAATATACGAGTACATTTTATGCCCTAAATACACAACTACAGGTGCTAAAGTTGCTTGGGGTGTGGCTAACCCACCTGCTACGGCTACACAGGCTTCTATCTTCTTTCAAAAAGATAATATTGGTAAGAAAACTGGTAACACGAAGCAATACTTTTTACCAAGTGCACAAAATCCACGTACACAAAGTAACGAATTAAACTACCGTCACTACTACGTAGCTATACCTTTCTTAAACAGGTATATCGGAGCAATCGTAAACGGATAAAAATATCGGGCGGTTGTAAAATTCCTCCGCCCGATTTTACAAAAATATTTATGTGCAACTGTAGGAGGGTTTATGGGGACTATGCCCCCGAAAGGATAAGGTGAAAGCCTGTAAATAACGCTCCTATAGTTTTACAACACTACTGACTATGAAAACCTTTTTTAAAATATTTGAGTGGGCTGGC
>JAYSWO010000252.1:0-4378 GCA_043717975.1 Ferruginibacter sp.
GGAGGAACACTATTTTTGGTTAACCACTTTCCGTTTCCGGTAATTAATTCTCCAAACCTGCGGGAGATTTTTGTTTTGGGGCCTGTGTAACGTGCCATAATTTAAAATATGTGATTTTTTAGTGACGATTCAGCATCATAAAAATCTTAAAAATCGATGATGAACCCTTTTTAATTATGTTGAATGTTTAAGGTTGAAAGTTCAAGGTTAAGACCTCAAAATTTGAAGGCCCAACTTTGAACCTTCAACTTTCAACTTTTTTATACTCTTCTCTTCTTTGGAGGTCTGCAACCATTGTGCGGCATAGGTGTAATATCTTTTATAGATGCTACTTCAATACCATTTTGAGATAAAGAACGGATAGCACCTTCACGGCCACTACCTGGTCCTTTTACCAATACGTCTACTCTTTTAAGACCTGCATCTAATGCTATTTTAGCACAATCTGCTGCTGCCATTTGAGCTGCGTAAGGCGTATTCTTTTTAGAACCTCTAAAGCCCATTTTACCAGCAGATGACCAAGATATAACTTGACCTTGCTTATTGGTAAGACTGATAATGATGTTGTTAAAACTAGCTACGATGTGTGCATCGCCATGTGCTTCAACTTTTACTACTCTTTTTTTTGCAGCTGCTTTTGCTCCTTGCTTGCCGCCTTGTGCTTTTGCCATTTGTTTTTGTTGTAGGTATTCGTTTAAAATAAATTTCTACTGTATTAGTATAAAGTAGAATAGATGTAACCCTCCTGCTGGCTCAATAGCTATCTAGCGTTTCATCTTAAAAATCGGAGCCTATATATAAACAAAACTTGTAAGCATTTTAAAATACTTACAAGCCGTTATTTATTATTATTTTTTAGCTACTTTCTTTTTACCAGCAACTGTCTTACGCTTACCTTTTCTTGTACGACTGTTTGTACGAGTACGCTGACCACGAAGTGGCAAACCTTTACGATGACGAAGACCACGGTAACAAGCAATATCCAACAAACGCTTAATGTTCATTTGGGTTTCGCTACGCAAAGCTCCTTCTGTTTTAAACTCACCGTTGATGATGTTACGGATAGCCGTTTGTTCATCATCATTCCACTGGTTTACTTTTTTGTTTACGTCAATACCTGCTTTTACAAGAATGTACTTTGCAGTGTTTGGACCAATACCATAGATATAAGTAAGTCCAATTTCACCTCTTTTGTTTTTTGGCAAATCAATACCGGCAATACGAGCCATAATACTATTTTAGATTTATTATTTAATATTTTAGATTTAAGATTAATGGAAGACTCTATAATTTAATGATAAATCTTAAATCAAAAATCTCACCTCTTCAATCATAATTACCCTTGCTTTTGTTTAAAACGAGGATTCTTTTTGTTGATAACGTACAAACGCCCTTTTCTTCTTACAATTTTGCAATCAGCACTGCGTTTTTTAATTGAAGCTCTAACCTTCATGATTAATTTATTTTACTTTATTACTAAATACTATTTAATACTTATTTCTCTATCTATTTGTATCTGAAAATGATTCTTCCTCTTGTTAAATCATATGGGCTCATTTCCACGCCCACCTTATCTCCTGGCAAAATACGGATGTAGTGCATCCTCATTTTTCCTGATATGGTGGCCAATATCTCGTGGCCATTCTCCAATTTTACTTTAAACATAGCATTGCTTAACGCTTCTGTTATCGATCCATCTTGTTTAATGAGTGCTTGCTTAGCCATAATTTTCGGAGCGCAAAGATAGGATTATTCTTTTAATAAAAGAAGAAAAAATAAACTAATGACTAAAATAAAAGTAAATCAATAAGTTAGATAGGAAAATTAATTAAATCGGGCGTTTTTTGAGTTGTGAGTTAGGGGTTACGGGTAATAGGTTAGGCTTTACAAGTTTCATAATGGTCTACATACTGTGTAACAATACTTAACTTTCTTGTCTAGAACCATGTTTATTGTTTACTATCTTTCCATCATTGTTGCTAAAATCCTTCTTTTAATCCAATATTTTTACCTCCGTTCTTCTATTCTGCGCTTTACCATCAGCCGTTTTGTTAGAAGCAATGGGTTTAGTCATACCATATCCCTTTGCGGTAAGACGATTCATATCAATACCTTTAGATACGACGTAAGCCATTACACTTTTTGCACGCTCCATAGACAATAAAATATTAGCAGCAGGTTTTCCTACATTATCTGTATGCCCGCCAATTTCTATTCTATCGTCATCTTTTCTTACAAGATAGGCTACCAATTCATCCAATACAGGAAAAGATTCTGGTTTAAGAATGGCTTTGCCTGTTTCAAAATTTACATCTTCTAATATAAAAGACTTAGCCGGTAGAAATTGAATATCTACCGCAAAAGGATTTTTGTATGTAGCATTAGCTTTTAGTGCAGGGATGTCTAACACATTATAGCTTGTAGAATCATTAAACCCTAAAATAAAAATTTCATACTTGTCGCCCGCAGGCAAGCGCAACGAAAATTTTCCATTTTCTCCACTCAACCCCTGATACTCTTTTTGGGTAAGTTTACTTTTAAAAACCACAATTTCATGTACAAGAATATTACCCTTAAAATCTTGTATGCTTACATCTACAGGCGCATCTTTGGCTTGCGAAGCATTTTGTACTTGGGCAAAAGCTGTATTACAAAATAAAAATGCAAATGATAATACAGAAAGAAATTGTTTCATATTGATTAATTGGTTTTATTTGGGATAAAGATAATAGTTTTTTATAAACACGAAAAAATAACCGCAAGGATGTTTATTTAATTGCAAATAATACTTTTACCTCATACCTAAGTCTTATTCTTTTATAGTTCACATCTCCGCCGTATTCTTTATCTACATCGTAGTACCCCTCTTTTTTATACTCTTTAGCATACTGATTAGAGCCTGATTTAATCCTTCCATTTGCTACATCTGAGGCAGAAGATTCTTCTGGCTCATCAATAGTAATGGCTGGCCCTACTTGCTCGTTAATAGATTCAGATAGATACTGCGCTTTTTCTTTAGCGGCTTTTACGGCCATTACTTTTAGTTGCTTTCTATATTCACGCATTTTGCTATGCGATGTTCTTACAATACCAAAATTACTAGTGGCTTGGTCATCCAATCTATCTACAAGCGCATCTATTAATTTTGTGTTATTAAATTTTATTTGGTAAATAATGGAAGCCATTAAATCAGGATCTTTTTTTCTTCTGCGCCAAATAGCAGACATATTGTACCCATCGTAAGAAGCTACAGCTATGTTACTATCCGCAATACCCACAGCCTTACAACTAGTAATAAAATCATTCTTTATTTTTTCTAGTTCTACTTTTTCTTCTCCTTTCCTTTTGTATTCTCTTAAGTCCACCTGCACATAAATTTCATCTGGTATTACTTCCATTTCGGCACTCCCCACCACCGAAATTGTTTTGGGGTAAGGGTAACAGCCAGGTTGCGTATTTTGAGCAAATAGATTTCCCATTAAAATAATAGCTACAAATAATGTCGATATTTTTTTCATATTAATAATTTTTATTGATGATGAAAGAAAGAAGCATATTACATAAATATAGTTTAACAAAGTTTTTGTTTGTAAAATATTAACTAAAAAATATAAAATTACCATCATCATTTCTTGTATAAATATAATTATTCTACTGTTTTTTGTGCATAAAAAAAGTCACCTCATTTTTTTGAGACGACTTAAAAATACATTCAAGTATATTACAATGAAATATTCAATCTTGCAAAAATAAATCTGCCATTAAAACCAAATTGAGATACGTTTCTAGAATATTCAAATTGATTATTGTTGCTCAAATCAATGGTGCCAGGCAAACCAAAAACTCCTGCAGTATTCGGTCTTGCTGCCGTTTGTGTTTTAAGATTTTTATCTGGGTAAATGTCAAAAATATTGTTTGCACCTACAGTAACTCTTAGTCTTTTACTAGCGGAAATGCCAATTGAAAAATCTGTAATGGTTCTACCTCCAAATGTGGGATGTTCAGTTGCTAAAAACTGCCCATTTACATTATCCCCTTCTATTAACCCATTTCCGTTTACGTCAGTTGTGTTAGGGTCAGTTACTGCGCCAAAGTAGGTATGGCGTAAAAAGAATTCGAGTTTTTTTACTGTTAATGTATTTATCAACGCCAATTTGGTTCTTGGCACTGCCGATTCTAAATATGTACGACTAGCTTCATCAAAATAATTATTAATATTTCCTGTATTTTTTAAGATATCAGAACCTTGTATATCGCCAACCTGTTTTGTTTTTGATATGGTACCTGCCAAGTCTGTTTTCAAAGAAAAGTTATCAAACTTAAATCTATTAGATGCTATAAAATCTATTCCTTTAGATTCTGTATTGATGGCATTGGT
>JAYSWO010000253.1:0-10989 GCA_043717975.1 Ferruginibacter sp.
TGTAGATCATGTAAAATATTTTACCAATACCAGAACAAGGCAAGCCATAAGTCTTGCATTAAAAACCATAGATGGAGAATTGATACCAGGCTTTACTGCGGTAAAACAATACGAAGTACCGGCAAGCGATAGGGCGTTGTTTGGCATTGAATACGGCGAACTGTTGCCATCAGAGTACCAGGCATCTAACACCAAACCCATTTTAATATTGCTGCCGGGTATTATGGGTTCCAACCTTCATAAACAAAACAAAAAATTGTGGCTTGCTTACATGAGTACGCTTATGGGCGGGCTTATAAATTTAGAGTATGCAGACAACAATTCGGTAACGGCCGCATCTCTTATAAAAACATCTTACAAGCAATTGGCAGATAGGTTAAGCAAAACCTATGAAATAATTATTTATCCATTTGACTGGCGCAGACAATTAAACGATTGCGCAAAAGATTTTAATGAGCGCATATTGCAATTACTTAACAAAAATAGGCCAATCAAAATTGTGGGTCATTCCATGGGCGGTGTACTTGTGAGAGATTTTATAATTAATTATCCCGAAACATGGAACAAATTAAACCACTCTAGAGATTTTAAATTGTTGTTTTTAGGTGCACCCCTTGGTGGTTCTTTTCGCATACCAGCTGTGTTGTTTGGAAATGATTCCATTATCAATTCGCTCAATATGTTGGATATAAAACATACCAAAAAAGAATTGGTTACCATGTTCTGTACTTTCCCAGGCATATTAAGCTTGCTACCACTTAACAAAGAACCCGAAAATGATTTTGCCGACCCCAATGTTTGGAAAAAAATGGCAGAAGCATTTGGTGATAACAGTTGGCCGCTGCCCGATAAAATGGAATTGGAAAAGTTTAGAGCTTACAGAGATAATATTTTATTAAAAAGAGATGCCATTGATTATTCCAACATGGTATACATAGCTGGTAAAGATAAAGCAACGCCTTGTGGATACTTTAATGATGATATACCACCAAGAAAAGAATTGGTTTTTTTATGTACCACCGAAGGCGATCAAAGTGTAACATGGGCTACAGGAATACCAAAGCAGATGATTGACAAAGGCAATGTATATTATGCTGGCAATGTATCGCACGGTGCACTGGCAAATGCACCAGAAATATTTAATGCCATTGAGCAAATATTAGATAAAGGAAATACCAATCTGCTTAGTAAAAACAAACCTGCAGACCGCTCGCCGCAGCAAACGTTTAGAATGCCGCAAGTGTTTGAATTTGATTTTTCGGAAGCAGGAATGCACAATGCGTTGTTTGGCATAACGGAAAAAAATGAGCGCCCAGTAAGCCGCATGCCATTGAATGTTTCTGTAAGCAATGGGGATTTGGCATATGCCGCCTACCCTGTGCTAGCTGGTCATTTTTTAAATGATGGTATTTTATATGCAGAAGCAGCCATTAATAAAAATGTAAACAATAGTTTACACGATCGTCATTATTTAGGATTGTACCCAGGCGAAATTGGCAGCAATACCATTGTAATTGCAGATAAAGAAGAACAAGATTTTAAAGGCGCCATGATTATTGGTCTTGGAGAACCAGGTACGCTTACATCTTACCTTCTTACCAAAACGGTAGAGCAAGGAATATGCAAATATTTATTAAACATAAACAGCAAGCCAGATGATAAAAGAGATATTGGCATTTCCTCCATTATGATTGGTTGCGGCTATGGTGGCCTAGCTATTGAAAATGCTGTAAAAGCTATTATTGAGGGAGTAAACAATGCCAATGCAAAAGTAATAGAATGTAGAAACGAAGATGTACGCACGGTACAGAATATTGAATTTATAGAGTTGTATGAAGACAAGGCACTCACTTGTTTATATGCACTCAGCAAAATAGAAAGTAAAGAAAATAGAATTTACAACATAAGCCTAGTAAACAAAAAAATAAAAAAACTTTTTGGGGTAAAAACAAGATTGCCCATAAACAATTCGGATGAATGGTGGAATAGATTTACAGTAAAAATGAAAAAAACCATAATACAAGATGAAGTAACCAAGAGCCTTGTATTTAGTGCATCTACAAGCGATGCTAGAGAAGAAGAACAAGAACTATTTAGCAGCATATCGTTGGTAGACCCATTCATCAAAAAAATATCGATAGAAAATCAATGGAATGCCAGCATGGCAAAAACATTGTTTGAAATAATGATACCCAATGAATTTAAAGAGAATTTAAAAAAGAAAGGAAATATTTGCTGGGTGTTAGACAAAGACACAGCAGCATACCCGTGGGAATTATTAAAGGAAAATATAACCGAAGCAAAACCTCTGTGCATTGGTGCAGGTATGATAAGACAACTCACCACAAAAGAGTATCGCCAAAAAGTAACCCGTGTGGCTATTGACAGAGCTTTGATAGTAGGCGATCCGCAATTAGACGGATACGTAAGCCAGCTACCTGGTGCAGCAGCAGAAGCATCTAAAGTAGCCGCTATGTTTTCTGCTAACGGATATTCTAACGATCCGATTATTAGCCGCACAGCATCAGAAATTATTTTAAAATTATTTAGCCAAGACTTTAAAGTAATTCATTTGGCAGGGCATGGTATGTACAACCCAAAAGCATTGCACAAATCTGGTATGGTAATAGGCAAAGAAATGTTTTTAACTGTGGCAGATTTTAAACAAATGGGGGCAGTGCCAGAGCTGGTTTTTGTAAACTGCTGCCACCTTGGAAATATAGATACCGATGGTGAAAGTTTTTATAGAGAGCGCTACAAGCTTGCAGCAAATATTGGCACACAATTAATAGAAATAGGCGTAAAAGTAGTGATAGCCGCAGGTTGGGCAGTAAATGATGTGGCTGCTGCTGATTTTGCTGATGAATTTTATAGAAAACTATTGGATGGCAATAACTTTGGTGACTCCGTAAAAGCTGCCAGAAAAAAAATATATGAAGACCATCCAAATAATAATACTTGGGGTGCTTACCAATGTTATGGAGATCCATTTTACAAACTTATTAATAGAACAGAAACAAAAGAAGAATTGCCTGTTTACATTATTGAAGAAGAAGTGGAAATAGATTTAATTAATCTTAGAAATGATTTAGACACTAGAAATATTTTGCCTACAAAAGCAATAGAGCGGTTAACATTAATTTCTACAGCCATGGATATTGCAAAAATTAGCAACGGTTTTATTTTAGAGCAGCAGGCCCTTATTTTATATGAGTTGGGTGAATACAAAGCCTCCATTGAGAAATTTGAAGAATTGAAGAAAGAGGAGTTTGCCAATTTTTCTGTTTCAGCATTGGAAAATTATTGCAATGCAAGAAGCAAACAATGTGTGGTAGAATACAAAATAGATACTTCAAAAACAGGTTGCGAAAATGTACTTACCACCATTATTGGCGAACTTACAGAATTAATAAAAATAAACAGAACATCCAAAAGAGTTAGCCTTATTGCAGGGGCGTACAAAAGAAAAGGAATGGTAGCTGCAAAACTAAAAGACAAATTGGATGCTTATAAAACTGCAGCAGATTATTACCTAGATGCTAACAGCATTAAAGAAAGTCCATATACTTACACAAAATGGTTGGCACTACAAACAGTGGTACATTTAGCCGGTAATATAGATTACAAAGCCATGAAATTTGGAGCGGTTGGTTTATCTAAAATTGTGAAAGATATTAAGGCAAAAAAAATGAACCTTAATTCTTTGTTTAACAATATGGATTATTTCCAATTAAATGAAAATATTAGTTACGACTTTACCCTGCTGCTACTTGATAACCAACAAAAAGATGACAGTGTGTGGAAAGATTTGGCGAAGGGCTATAAACACATTTGGCGAAACAATGGTTCTAAAGGAAAACAAATAGCAGAAGTAGAAAACTTTGATATATTTATTGATATATTAAGTACAAATAAGAAAAATACAAGATGCCTATATCTCGTAGATAAAATAACAGAGCTAAAAAAAGAATTGGAGAAATTAATTGAAGCACAGAAATAGTGGAACCCATTTTATTTTATATTCTTAGGAAATTAATATACGCTACATATGTCTATCAATTTTGATGCTATAAAATTATTGATTAAACAAAAGAAATTAATTCCTTTTGTAGGGGCGGGTTTGTCAATAAACCTTGGCCTTCCTTCCTTTTCTCAACTGATAGATAAAATTGCCGAAGAATTAAAATATGATGCTGCCGTCTTTAAAGTCAACGGTAATAATTTGCAATTAGCCGAATATTATGTGGCAGTAAAAGGCGCTATCGGTCCATTACGAAGTATTTTAGATCGTTCATTTGATCCAACAGATGAGCAAATAAAATCTTCCGTAGCCCATACAGCATTGGTACAAATGAATTTGCCTGTTATCTACACCACCAATTACGATAATATTATTGAGAAGAGTTTTGAGCTTTTAAACAAGCCTGTTTGTGCTATTGTCAATATCGATGATATTTCATCTGCGCCAGATAATGCTACACAAATTGTAAAATTTCACGGGACCTTTAGTGATGATGAAAGCCTTGTGCTTACTGAATCAAATTATTTTGAAAGACTTTCATTCGAGTCTGCCCTTGATATAAAACTTAGAGCAGATATGCTTGGCAAATGCCTGCTTTTTATCGGCTATAGTTTAGATGATGTAAATGTTAGGTACATGTTGTATAAGTTATTCAAATTAAGACAACAGGTAAGGAACAGCAGAACGAGGAGTTTGCCAAGTGCCTATCTAACAACATTTGGTTCAGGTGAAATTCAAAAGACCTTACTTGCCCAATGGAATGTTACCATAATAGAATTAGACCCACTGAACAAACAGGAAAGTATTGAAAACTTTTTAAAAGAATTTGTATGAAAATATATTTTGTTACAAAGAACATACACAAGCAGGCTGAGATATTAAACCACCTTAACAGCATAGAAGTGAAAGACAGGTATCCTATTGACTTAATATTTGCAAACAAAGACTTACAGGAAATTTTGGATACGGATATTAACAAGATTGTTGTAGCCAAAACACTTGAGGCATATAAATACTTAGGATCTCCCTGTGTTGTAGAGCACGGTGGCATTTTTATAGAAAGTTTAAGAGAATTTCCTGGAGGAGTAGGACATATAGTTTGGAACGCTATTGGAGAAAGAATGTGTAGTTTTTTAAACGAAACGGATTCAAGGATAGCAACTGCCCGTTCTGTTATTGGATACTGCGATGGTAAAAAAATAAGAACTTTTGTAGGCGAAACAAAAGGAAAAATTGCGCTACAATCAAAGGGAGATTATCGTTTTAACTGGGATCCCATTTTTTCTCCAGAGGGAAGTGAGCAAACTTATGGTGAAATGGGGCAAGAATTAAAAAGAGCTACTTCGCAAGCCATTAAAGCATGGAATAATTTTTTAGGAAGCCTTAATAATATTGAATAAAAACTACAACTAATTGTGTATAATTGAAGGACTTTAGAAAGCAATGACCCACGAACTTCAAAAAACCAACCCAAAAAAAGATAAAATGTCTTTTTTTGACTATACGCTTGAGATCGTAGGGTGGTTACAAATTGTAGCATCTCCACTTTCTGGCGGATTAATGATTGCAGCTGTTGTTTACTTTTCAAATCCAACCATATGGAGGCTTATCATTGCCATTGTTATCGCTTCTATTGGATTAATAGCAGGAATTATCTTTGCAACTAGGGCTTGGAAAAAACAGGGTACTATGCATTTTGTTTCAAGAATAATGGCAACACCAGAACTTGACAATCTAGATAAAGAACAAAAATAAATGATGGAAATACATTTAGCTGTTCCAATTTTGTGTAGAATAAAGTTGGCTAAAAAGCCCAATTACAATAGCAACATACAAAGACATATTGAATATGAAGGTGGAAATTATTTTATTAAAAATGATAAAGGGCTAGAAAAAAGAGCCTATAAATTGAAAGGGTATTTTAATAGTAATTGTGCAAATAAATAATAGCGCCTACCCTCTTATTGTTATATCCTCAAGTATTTATTAAGACTAAAGCTATAAAAGAATTTAATTTAGTGTTGTCATTTAAAGCTATTTTGAAATAGAGAATTTGTATTTTACTAAGTACTATTTGTACCAACAAAATAAAAAAACCACTTGTAACGTCGCAAATGGCTTAAAAAAGAATAGGTTTTTCTTAATAGTGTTCTTCTTTTACCAATATACCTGCTGCTGTATATGTAGTTTCCCATTTTACAGTGCCCCTCATAAAATGTGCCTTCCATGTACCATCGTATCTCAATTTCCATTCGTACACATTATCATTGGCATGTGTGCTTCTAAAAGCTGTTAAAACGGCTTGTGGTACAGGACCATCTGTACAAGAAATAGAATGACTACGCTCATTGCCGTTATCATCATATCTAGCATCATGCCTTTGGTTAGAATGATTGAACTCTACCTCAAATTCTCTGCTAGATGAACTGCTGCTAGAACTTGAAGAAAACCACTCCACTTGTGTGGCACCCGAAAAGCTAGTATTAAACCTACTTAAAACTGGCGCTGGTACACTGCTTTGACTAATGGGTGTTACTGACTGATCTTGTGTTGGCAATGATGAGTCATCAGCAGCTTTTCTGCAGCTTATGGCTAGAATTGACATTGCTGCTAAAAGAAATAATTTGTTTTTCATGTTATCCATTTTTTGATTAAAATATAATGTTGTTTTAATTTAGTAAGTGCTACATAAGAAAATGTAACTGTAAATATTAAAAAAAATGTTAAAGCCCTTCTATATTTTAAAATATGTTAAAAGTCATCCCAAATAAGCTTTTCGCTCTAACTTTTCCACAACATATCCTTACTACATTATTATAATAGTATTGCCGTAATTTTGCGGCGCAAACAGAACAAACCTTACTTTTCTTTCTGCCTAAAGCGGAAATAGAAATGTAAAAGATTGCCTTGTAGTTGATATAGTATCTAAAACTCTTTTTAATCTATTACGTAATTATAGATGCCAAAAGATATACCTCTGAGCTTCGTAAAGGTGGAAGCCACTGGAAATCTACATAGCTGTTAGGTTTGCTTGTAAACAAAAGAATAATAAAACGGCAATAAATTTAAAAAGTAACCATTACATCAAAGGCTTTCCAAGTCCCTCTTTGGGGGTTTAGGGGGTTAATTTATCCATATAACAATTGAACCATTCATGAACTTATTTGAACAACAACAAAACGAATTTGCACAAAGACATATTGGCCCTGATGCTAAAGAAACTGCTGAAATGCTTGCTGCTATTGGTGAGTCAGACATAGAAAGTTTGATAGCGAAAACGGTACCTGCGGCTATACGAATGATTGAGCCACTGCAAGTAGGAGGGCCTGTGAGCGAGTTTGAGTACCTAACTGAATTGAAAAAAGTAGCTTCGTTGAACAAAGTTTTTAAAACCTACATTGGGCAAGGTTATTATGGTACGATTGTGCCTTCAGTAATATTGCGTACGGTGTTTGAAAACCCAGGTTGGTACACACAATACACACCCTACCAAGCAGAAATTGCACAAGGGCGTTTGCAGAGTTTGTTAAATTTTCAAACCATGGTATCTGATTTGTGTGGGTTGCCAGTAGCCAATGCAAGCTTGTTAGATGAAGGTACCGCTGCTGCAGAAGCAATGGCGATGTTGCTAAATCATAAAAATAAAAACACGGATAATATTACCTCTCCAAAGTTTTTTGTGGATGAAAATATTTTTGCACAAACAAAAGATGTTTTGGTTACAAGAGCCACTCCTATACATATTGAATTGGTTTTTGGTGATTATAAAACGGCTGTGCTAGATGAAAGTTATTTTGGTGCAATCGTACAATACCCAAATGCAGATGGTGCGGTAGAAGATTATAGAAAATTTATAGATGCGGCACATGCAGCAAATGCCATGGTGGTAATGGCTACCGATTTATTATCGCTTACATTGCTTACAGCTCCTGGTGAGTTGGGGGCAGATGTTGCTATTGGTACCGCACAAAGGTTTGGTGTACCAATGGGTTTTGGTGGCCCTCATGCAGCTTTTTTTGCTACCAAAGATGAGTTTAAAAGAAATATACCTGGTCGTATCATAGGTGTAACGATAGATGCACAGGGCAACCGTTGCCTACGTATGGCTTTACAAACACGTGAGCAACATATACGTAGAGAAAAAGCAACAAGTAATATTTGTACAGCACAAGCATTGTTGAGCAATATGAGTGCCATGTATGCTATTTACCACGGGGCAGAAGGGTTAAAAAACATTGCAAAACGTACAAGTTTACTAACAAAAACATTGAGCGATGAATTGGCGGCAATGGGTTTTGCCAATGAGAATACATTTTATTTTGATACAATAAAAATAAAAACAGATTTATCTTTAAAAATAAAGGAAGCAGCAGAAGCGGCAGAAGTAAATTTCTTTTATGTGAATGATGCTATTTTTATTAGTTTGGATGAAACTACTTCGCAAAATGATGTATTGGATATAGTGCACATTTTTGCAAAGGCAAAAGGAGAAAACAATGCAACTTTACATTTTAGTGATGATGCATTGCTAACAAATATTCCTACATCACTTACAAGAACATCGGAATATTTAACACACCCCATTTTTAACAGCTACAGAAGTGAGCATGAAATGTTGCGTTATATAAAAAGTTTAGAGAACAAAGATTTGAGTTTAAATACTTCTATGATATCGCTTGGTAGTTGTACCATGAAGCTAAATGCCGCTACACAACTCATACCCGTGAGTTGGCCTGAGTTTAGTAACATACATCCTTTTGCACCTGCAAGCCAGTGGAAGGGATACCAACAAATACTTACTGAGCTAGAAGCTTGGTTGAGCAATGTAACAGGTTTTTCGGCCACCTCTTTACAACCAAATAGTGGCGCACAAGGCGAATATACAGGCTTGCTTACGATGCGTGCTTATCATGAGCATAGAAATGATACGCATAGAAATATTATTTTAATACCCATATCTGCTCATGGTACAAACCCTGCAAGTGCAGTAATGGCGGGGTTTAAAGTGGTGGTAACCAAATGTGATGAATTTGGAAATATTGATATGGCAGATATGGCTGCGCAAGTAGAAAAGCATAAAGATAATCTTGCAGGCTTAATGGTTACTTACCCAAGTACCCATGGTGTGTTTGAAGAAACAATAAAAGATTTGTGCCAACTCATACATGATAATGGTGGATTGGTGTATATGGATGGGGCAAATATGAATGCACAAGTTGGTCTAACAAGCCCAGGGCTCATTGGTGCTGATGTGTGCCATTTGAATTTGCATAAAACATTTGCCATACCACATGGTGGTGGCGGACCAGGCATGGGGCCAATTGGTGTAAATGATAAGTTGAAGCCTTTTTTACCAAAGCATGCTTATAATTTAGAAGGAACTGCTACATCTACACATGCTGTGAGCGCTGCTCCTTTTGGCAGTGCAAGTATTTTGCTTATAAGTTATGCATACATAAAAATGCTTGGTGCAGATGGATTGAAACGCAGTACAGAGTTTGCTATTTTAAATGCAAACTATATGAAAGCGAGATTGCAAAATGATTATAAAATTTTGTACACTGGCAAAAATGGCACTTGTGCGCATGAGTTTATTGTAGATTTACGTCCCTTTAAAACAAGTGCAGGTATAGAAGCTGAAGATGTAGCAAAGCGTTTGATGGATTATAATTTCCATGCACCAACATTAAGTTTTCCTGTAGCAGGCACCATAATGATAGAACCAACTGAGAGTGAAGATAAAGCAGAGTTGGATCGGTTTTGCGATGCATTATTAAGTATTCGAACAGAAATAGCGGCTATTGAAAAGGGTGCTGCAGATAAATTAGACAATGTATTAAAACATGCTCCTCACACACAATTTATTGTAACAGCTAATGAATGGACTAGACCATACACTAGACAGCAAGCAGCTTTTCCACTTGATTATGTAAAAGAAAATAAATTTTGGCCAAGCATAAGTAGGGTAAATAATACGTATGGTGATAGAAATTTAATTTGTACATGTGAACCTGTGGAAAGCTACATGGAGGTAGTAGCGTAATATTTTTTGAAATTTTTACTGGTTAAATGGTTGATAGGCAGTTAATTTATTTGTTGATTATTGTAATTATGCAAAGTAAATCATTGGTTTATAAAAAAACCCCTACATTTGCACTTTAATAATACAATACAAATAAAAAAAATGGACAAAAATCAAGGAACCGTAAAGTTTTTCAACTCTGAAAAAGGATTCGGATTTATTAAGCACGATGATTCTGACAAAGAAACTTTCGTACACGTAAGTGGTTTAATCAATGAGATTAAAGAAGGCGACAAAGTAGAATTTGAATTGCAAAATGGCAAAAAAGGAATGAATGCAGTTAATGTAACTGTTATCGGATAATAACATTCTAATGCAAAAAGGGCTGTCTTCATAGACAGCCCTTTTTTTTTGCTACTTTTTAACAATAATATAGCAGAATATTTTTCTCAAACGAATATCTTCGTACAAACAAGTACAAATATGAAAAAAATCACCTTACTTACTTTATGCTTTGCAACATCATTTGCAAATGCACAAACACTTTCTTTAGAAAATGGAAAACAAATTAAGATTACAAGTGCTGTAATTAGCAATGGTGAAGCGCCTGGTGGTGGTGAAACAAAAAGTGAAACATATAGTATTACAGTAATTAAAGTAACCTCTGAAGATGAAAAAAGCTATAAAGCTACTACGACCATCATCAGATTGGTTACTGCTAGCGAAACAATGGGACAGGAAATGAAATTTGATTCTGATAAAAAAGAAGATATGGATTCTGAAATGGGACAAATGATTGGAGGAAGTGTGAACAAGCCTTCAGAAATAAGCATAGATAAATCAGATGGGAAAGTAACTGAACTATCAAAAAAAGAAGAAGATAATGCGGGTATGATGGGTAGTGGATCTAATAGTGTAGACGCTGCATTTTTTATTATACCTGCTG
>JAYSWO010000254.1:0-10882 GCA_043717975.1 Ferruginibacter sp.
GGGTAAAAATAATTGGTTTTGTAATAATGAGTAATCATGTACATTTTATATGGCAAGCAAAAGGTAGTAATAAAATAAAAGAAGTACAAACTAGTTTTAAAAAATTTACTTCAAGAAAATTTATGCAGCAACTGCAAGCTGAAAACAAAATAGTAAATTACGAAGTAAAAATGAGGGATAGGAAGTATCATTTTTGGCAAAGGGATTCATTGAGTATTGAATTGTTTACTCCTGCCGTATTGTTACAGAAATTAAATTATATTCATTTAAATCCGTTACATGCAGGGCTTTGCAAATTTGCAGCAGATTATTATTTTTAGT
Organism: Ferruginibacter sp.; assembly: GCA_043717975.1. Classification (GTDB taxonomy): domain Bacteria; phylum Bacteroidota; class Bacteroidia; order Chitinophagales; family Chitinophagaceae; genus Ferruginibacter. The sequence continues at coordinate 322 of JAYSWO010000254.1, forward strand.
CAGCATTATATTATGAAAAAGGTATAGATAATTTTAATTTGCTAGAGCATTATTGGGGCTAAAGATAATGGGTCGGCTGGTCGGGAGACCAGTCCTAGGCTTTTATTGATGGAAGGTTTGCTTTCCTGTGATGACAAGAGTATAAGAAAATAAGGTAAACTACTTTTCAAAAACCTTCATTGAAAACTGCACAAAAATTTGCTCAATCAAAAAATACAACTACATTTAAATTGCCATTTAATTTACCACAACAACCATAACAATGAATACAGGAGTTGTAGGATTTATTCTCATTATTGTCAACGTTGCATTTTCTTACAAGGGTTTTACAAACGAAACCTTTTTTGATGGTTACAAGTTTGAAGTTGATAAAATATTAATAAACAAAGATTATAAAAGACTTGTTACGTCAGGTTTTTTGCATGTGAGTTGGATACACTTAATTTTCAATATGCTTAGCCTATACGCATTTAGCGTAGCACTAGAAACAAACCTTGGCGAGTTAAAATTTTTAATCATTTACTTTGCCAGTTTGGTTGGTGGAGACTTGCTCTCCTTGTATATAAACAGAAACCATGGTGACTACACAGCTGTTGGCGCTTCTGGTGCAGTTTGCGGAATTATGTTTGCATCAATCGCATTATTTCCAGATATGGAAATTGGTTTTTTCGGGCTTCCTTTTTTCATTCCAAGTTGGCTGTACGGTATCTTGTATGTTTCTTATTCTATCTATGGCATAAAATCTAAAAAAGACAATATAGGGCATGATGCACATTTAGGCGGCGCATTAATTGGTATGGCGGTGGCTTTGTTAATGGTACCAACTGCTTTCTTACAAAACTATATTACCATTTTAATTATTACTGTGCCTACGATTGCCTTTATTTATATAATTATTACAAAACCACATTTCTTGTTGGTAGATAATTTTTATTTTAAGAATCATAAAAATCATTATTCGATAGACCATGCATACAACGAACAAAAGATAAACCAGCAAAAAGAAATAGATAAAATTTTGGACAAGATAAATAAGAAAGGAATGTCTAGTTTGACCGATAAGGAAAAAGAAACATTAAAACAATTTTCTTAGTTACTTACATTCATTGCACAATAAAGAATATGAACAAAACAACTTTCTCTCCTCTCATAGCAGGCACCATGACATGGGGTACTTGGGGCAAAAATGGCAATACCCAACAAATGATTGAACTCATGCACTGCTGCATTGAAAATAATATTACAAGCTTTGACCATGCTGATATTTATGGAGATTATACCACCGAAGCCGCTTTTGGTAAAGCTTTTGCAGAAAGTAAAATAGATAGACAAAAAATACAACTCATTTCCAAGTGTGGTATTCAAATGCTGAATGAGGAAAGAAAAAATGTAGTAAAGCATTACAACTATTCAAAAGATTATATCGTATGGTCGGTAGAGCAATCCTTAAAAAAATTGCAAACTGATTATCTAGATTTGCTCTTACTCCACAGACATAGCCCGATTATGCAGGCCAATGAAATTGCAGAAGCCATCGAACGACTAAAAAGCGAAGGCAAGATCGTAGACTTTGGTGTTTCAAATTTTACAGCACAGCAAACAGATTTGATACAAACAAAAACGAGTATCAGCTATAATCAAATTGAATTTTCCATTACGCAATACGATGCCATGCTAAATGGAAGTTTGGACCATATGCAAATCAATAACATTATACCCATGGCATGGTCGCCTTTGGGAAGTGTTTTTAAAAAAGAAGATGCACAAACGCAGCGCATAAAAAAACTAGCTACAACTTTTTCTGAAAAATACAATGTACCATTAGATGTAATTTTGCTAGCATGGATTTTAAGACATCCAGCCAATATTTTACCAGTATTTGGTACAGCAGATACATCTAGAATAGCCAATTTGATGAAAGCAACAGCAATAGAAATGGAGTTGCAAGATTGGTTTGCTTTGTGGATGGAAAGCAGTGGGGTAGAAGTGCAATAGTTTTTCGATTGGATGTTTTTTGTTTGCCATGTTATTTTTATTATTCTTTTATGATTATTATTGATTGTACTTTTGCTAAATATATTTATTCAAAACATCTCTATTATTCTAACAAAAGTGAAAGTATTTTAAACCACCATTCTTTTATGAAAGACTTTAAAAAATATTATATATTAAACGCTACACCTGAAGAGGTATATGCAGCACTTACGCAACCACCCACCATACAATTATGGAGTGGAAGCCCAGCTACAATGAGTACAGAACCCGATACGGAGTTTTCTTTGTGGGAAGGTAGCATTGAGGGGCTAAATATTGAATTTGAAAAAGATAAAAAAATAGTACAGCAATGGTATTTTGGGGAACAAGAGGAACCATCTATTGTTACATTCAAATTATTTCCTGATAAAAATAAAACTTCATTAGAGTTGAGGCACACAAATATTCCGGATGAAGATTATAATGATATTGTAGCTGGGTGGAACGATGTTTATATTGGTAGTTTGATGGAGTTTTACGAACCCTAAAGGTTTTTACAAATACAATTCATAAATATACTTGCCTCTTTAATAGTTTTTTTGGAAAAGATTTCAAGGAGGAAATCGAGTTTACAGGCTCTTATTCAAATTTTTATGTATCTGTTATCACATCCTTCCACTCTTGATTCATAAAAATAAAAACTCCGCCTTTTTAAGCGGAGCATATAAAAAAGTTGGTAAAAGTAATATTACATTAAATCTAAGGCCATAGCAAAATAAGTAACCACAAATGGCAAAACCATAGAGCAATACCCTCCTGCAAACGCATACACACCAAAAAAAGCTGCTACCGATAAAAAGAAATATACCCAAAACTTTGTTCTTGATTTTTTAGCCGTTTCCATGTTTTTAATTTTGTGCAAATATATAGTGAGAATTGTAAATAATCTAAAAATTATACAGTAAAATTTATAACGGTATTAAAGTGAGCTAGAAAGGGAATTTGTTCTTAATCGATATCTAACCAAACAAATACCGTTTTACCTACGGTTTGCTTAAAATAGGATTTCATCGTAATTGTAAAATCGCCTGAGATAAAATCTACTTCATAATAATTACCCATAAATCTTTGGGAGGTTATCACTCCTTCTATAACATCAGTACCTTTCGAAGCATTTATGAATTGTTCGGGTCTTACATAAATATCTTTGGATATTGCAGCTATTTTAAAATACTTGTAGTGTTCTTTTCTTATTACATTGTAACTACCAAGTAACCCAGCTGCATACTCACTTATAGGATTTTTATATACTTCTTCTGCCGTTCCTTGTTGTATAATTTTTCCTTGTTGCAAAACGAGTATTTCATCTGCCCAAGGCAATACATCTGCAGGCTCGTGTGAGGTGAGCAGGCAAGTAATTTCATATCGTTTACAAACATCTTCTACTACTTGTTTTAAAATATTTCTGTGAATTAAATCTAGGTTGGAATAGGGCTCATCTAAAATTAATAATGTTGGTTTTGATACCAATAGTCTTGCAAGTGCTAATCGTTGCTTTTCACCACCAGACAATTCGTAGCTATTGCGTTTCATTAAATGATCTAAGCGGCAAATTTTATAGAGTTCGTTGGCCTCATCTTGCGTAAGTTCGTTTGCATACATGAGCAATTCTTCCATTCTATAATTATTGCGCAGTTCAAAATGTTGGCTTAAATACGCTATGCCTTTTTCGCCAGCCACCAATTGCCAATCGGGCCCTAATACTTTTTTATCATTAAAAATGATGTCTCCACTTTTTGGTTGTATAAAACCTGCAATGGTTTTTAATAAGGTAGATTTTCCTGAACCTGTTTCACCAATAATGGCAATTTTTTGCAAATGCTTTTGTGTAAAATTGATATTTTCTAAAGCAAAATTGCCCAGTAGTTGTTGTGAAAAAAGATTGGAAATGGAGAGTACATTCATCGTTCAAAATTAAATCAAAAGAATTTAGTTTTGATTTAATTTGTATAAGCTACTTTTCGGTTAATACCAATCCCTTACCATACCCCACTGTATCTCTATACATTTGTGGAGATACATCTGCATTGGTTTTAAAAAAGCGGCTAAAATAATATTCATCATCATAACCTAGTTCGTAAGCTATTTCTTTGATGGCTTTATTGGTAAGATACAATTCTCGTTTGGCTTCTATAATTATTCTTTCAGAAATTAGTGCCGTTAAGGTTTTATTGAAATAGGTTTTGGTAATTTTTGCCAATGCTTTTGCAGAAATATTTAATGCACTTGCATAATCGCTAGCCGAGTGTTTTGTTTTATAATCTTTTTCTATGGCATCTTTTAAGTTTTGTAAAATAAAAGGTTCTTTAAGGTCTGTGTATGCTGTGTTAGGGGTAGATAATTGTACTGTTTTTAACCTAGAAGCAGTTATTAGCAAAATTTTTAAATATGAAACCAATAATTCATATTGTGCCAATGCTGCCTGTTGCATTTCTGTTTTCATCTGGGTTATCAGCATGTTAAAAGTTTGGCTTGCTGCAATATCTATTAATGTAAATGGTGGCTCATAAATGTTGTTAAATAACACACCATTACATGCCACTTCTTTTTGGTGCGCATGAATACAATAAAAATCGGAATGAAATTGAATGCAGATACTATTTATTTTTTCATTACTAGCAAACATAAATGGTTGGTAAGGTACAAATGCGAATAATGTATTTTCTACGAAATCATATTCCGAAAAATCTGATTTTACATTTCCCTTACCAGATGTAACCCATACAAGGCTGTAATAATTATTTCGTTGAACATGGTCAAACGAGCTTTTGTCTTCAAAAGAAAATATTTTGAAAGCAAGATTTCCATTTTCAGGATCTACTAGGGTAAAAACATCTGTAGCCATAATTATTTATTTTAATTTCCTATCTTTTTCTTCTATTGCCAAATCATTTATACTTGCAAATCGTTTTTGCATATAGCCATTTTCATCAAACTCCCAATTTTCGTTTCCATAACTGCGAAACCATTGCCCTTCTGCGTTTCGCCATTCATATTCAAAACGTACAGCCATTCTATTTTCTCTAAAACCCCACAGTTCTTTTTTAAGTTTGTAATCTAATTCTGTTGCCCACTTATTGGATAAGAATTTTTTTACTGCTTCTCTGCCATTAATAAATTCAGTTCTGTTTCTCCACTCTGTATCTATTGTATAAGCTAGGCTTACTTTTTCAGGGTCTTTACTATTCCATGCATCTTCTGCGGCTTGCACTTTTTGTAAAGCAGTCTCCAAAGTAAAGGGCGGTAGCGGGTGGCGTGGTTGTTCCATACATTTTATTTATGTGTAAAGGTAGTAGTGATTTTATGCACTTCTACCTTTACACAAATGTTATTCTAGTTAGCTGTTACTACAGGAAAATCAATATCTGTATTTGCGGTATTGTTAAAGTAATTTGTAAGAATATTTAAAGCAACATGCCCTACAATTTCTCCTACTTCCCCTTCAGTAATACCTGCTGCAATTGCTGTTGCTACATCTTGGTCATTTACCAACCCTTTCTTGCTAACCAATGTTTTTGCAAATTTTAAAACTGCATCTGTTTTTGCATCCGCCGCATTACCAAGTCTTGCTGCTTTTAACGTATCTGCATCTATTTTTACAAGGTTTGCTCCTATATATGTATGTGCAGATAGGCAATAGTTGCAACTGTTGCTTTCTGCCACTGCAAGTGCTATTAATTCACCATTTTTTGCACCAAGTGTTCCACTTCCCAATGCGCCGCTTAAGTTTAAATAAGCTTCCAAAGCTGCTGATGAGTTACCCATCGTTCTCATCATATTTGGAACCATACCTAGTTTCCCTTCTATTGCTGTAAATAATTCTTTTGTTGTGCCTGTAGCTTGCTCAGGACTTAAAGCTGTTAAACGTGCCATTTTATTTGTTTTAATTTATTGTCGTTATTGACAATACAAAGGTGCATTCAACTAAAATGTATTCAAATGGACGAAGGGCGCAATGTAATGGATAATTTTTTCTTGTGTGAAAACTTAATCGATAAAAAGTGGTTGCTATAATGTTAGTAAACATTCCTTATGCCTTATATTTGAGTATTGAAAGATTTATTACAACATATAGAACAACTTAAAACGCAATTAAACAAATTGCATCCATTAAGTATAGAAAACCAGCAACGGTTAGATAAGAAATTTCGCTTGGAGTGGAATTACAATTCTAACCACATGGAAGGCAATACGCTTACTTATCAGGAAACTGAATTGCTATTAATTTTTGATAAAGCTAAAGGAGATCATGATTTTCGTGAATTTGATGAAATGAAAGGACATGATGTGGCGTTGAAATTACTGTATGAATTAGTAGATGATAAAGAAAGAACACTAAATGAAAATTTTATTCGCCAATTAAATAAACTATTGCTTGTTAGACCATTTTTTAAGGAAGCCATTACACCTGATGGACAACCAACGAGAAGAGAAATAAAAGTAGGAGAGTATAAATCATTCCCCAATTCTGTAAGGTTACAAAATGGAGAAATATTTCATTATCCATCACCAGCGGAAACACCTATATTGATGCATGATTTAATGGAATGGTACAATGCAAATACGGATGATGCAATAATAGTTGCAGCAGATTTACACTACAAATTTGTTTGCATTCATCCCTTTGATGATGGTAATGGAAGAATAGCAAGGCTGTTAATGAATTATCATTTACTAAAAAATAATTTACCACCAGTTGTTATAAAATCTGATGATAAAAAAAATTATTTGCTTGCGTTACGTGAGGCAGATACAGGAAATTTAGATAGCCTTAGAACATACATTGCTGAAAAATTAGTTTGGAGTTTAGAGCTATCTATTAAAGCTGCAAAGGGTGAAAGTATAGATGAGTTAGGTGATTGGGATAAGAAATTGGATTTGTTGAAGAAAGATTTTTCTGCAAATAATGAAATAATCTCAAAACTTAACATTGATAGTTTGGAACATTTGCTTTCATCAATAATATACAATTTCATTACAGCGTTATTAAATAGGTACGATAAAATCAATGGATTATTCATTGAGAATACCGTCGAGTTTCGGTCAAAAATTGGTTCAACATCTAAATTGAAGGATTTAAATGAGTTCAAACTTTTTTTCGAAAAAATTAAAAATCAAGTAAATCCTGAGAGTATCGGTAGATTTCAAATTATTCATTATTTGGAAGGTTATAAACACAACGGCATAAATACATTTGATATTATTTCAAATTACTTTATAACTTTTAAAAATTATTCGTACGAACTTATCAATGAATACAATCCCAATTTCAAAATCGAAAAACCTTACCTACAAGAACTCTCCGAACAAGATTTCGATTTAATAGCAAACGAAATAACAGAAACACTGCTTAAAAAAGTGGCGGAAACAAAATAATAGAAATTGCCTTAATTCAATCAAAACCCTGAAAGGGTTTAATGTTCATAACCATGGGTGAAACCCATGGTTATGAACATTAAAAAATAGGCAGAACTCCAACGGGGTTCAACATAAATTTAACAAATTATCAATTCAAAATAAATATTCAACCCTTTCAGGGTTGGTTTTTATATTTTATCATATGCCATGGGTTGCACCCATGGCTAAGCAAATTTAACCACTTCGTGGTTAGAAGAAAAATGACTTAATTGATTTAATATTTTGCATTTCATTCGAGCCCATTTGTGCAATTAGTGGATACAAAAAAATACCCCCGAAAAATTCCGAGGGTATCTTTAAAAAATATGTAAAAAACAAATTACTTCTTCGTAACTCTAATATCAATTCTTCTATTTTGTGCCATGCGCTCTTTGCTATCATTTGCCACAAGTGGAAACTGTGGGCCATAACCTTCTGCTTCAATTCTATTAGCACCAATACCCAATTTTACCAAAGCAGCTTTTGCAGCTTCAGCTCTTTTCATACTAAGCGCTACATTCTTTACACTATCGCCACTGTTATCAGTATAGCCACCCATTTTTATATTTAATGAGTTATAGCAAGTAAGCATTTCAGATAAATTTTTCAAAGAAGATTCAGAACCAGCTTTCAATTTATCGCTACCATTTTCAAAGTTTAAACCTTCTAAGGTGTACCAATCTGTTTTAGCAAGCATGGTACTATCATTGGCTTTTATTTTTTCGTGTAAGCGATACAAATCACTACCCACACCCAATGTAATGCTACCATCATTTGGCAATGGAATTGTTTTCATTTCACCAAGGTCATAATCAAAATCGCCGTTTGCATTCATGGTACCTTTTGAAACAGTTTCACCTGTGGCAGCGGTAGCAGCACCTTCAGTAGCTTCTGCATCTTTTAATAAATCACTCGTTTCAGAAACCACAGCAGTAGCAGCAGTTGTACCAGCAGTCATTTTCATCAATGTTTCCATTTGTGCTTTTCTGTTGGCTTCTATTTTGCCAGAATGCAATTTTGCAAGGGTAGGAGCAATAACCAACGAAACAATACTCATCAATTTAATCAAGATATTCATCGATGGTCCAGATGTATCTTTAAAAGGATCACCTACGGTATCACCAGTTACAGAAGCCTTGTGTGGTTCTGATTTTTTGTAATACATTTCACCATTTATTTCTACACCTTTCTCAAAAGATTTTTTAGCATTGTCCCATGCACCACCAGCGTTGTTTTGAAATATTCCCATCAACACACCACAAACGGTAGCACCTGCTAAGAAACCACCCAACACTTCTGGGCCAAATACAAAACCAATAATTAATGGAGATAAAATAGCAATAGCACCAGGCAACATCATTTTCTTTAACGATGCTTCTGTAGATATAGCCACACATTTATCGTACTCTGGTTTGCCTGTACCTTCCATAATACCAGGAATGGTACGAAACTGACGACGAACTTCTTCTACCATGGCCATAGCAGCTTCACCCACGGCTTTAATAGCCAAAGACGAAAATATAAACGGAATCATACCACCCACAAATAAACCAGCCAACACATCGGCATGATAAATATCTATACCATCTATTTTTGCAATACCCACAAAGGCTGCAAACAATGCCAACGCAGTCAATGCTGCAGAAGCTATGGCAAAACCTTTACCAGAAGCAGCAGTCGTATTACCAACTGCATCAAGGATATCTGTTTTCTCACGCACATCAGCAGGCAACTCACTCATTTCAGCAATACCACCCGCATTATCAGCAATAGGGCCAAACGCATCAATTGCCAATTGCATAGCCGTAGTAGCCATCATACCCGCAGCGGCTATAGCCACACCATATAAACCAGCAAAATAATAAGAACCATAAATACCAGCAGCCAATACCAAGATAGGAAGCAATGTACTTTCCATACCTACTGCCAAACCACCAATAATGTTTGTAGCGTGCCCAGTAGCACTTTGGCGAATAATACTCATTACAGGACGCTTACCCATTGCGGTGTAATATTCTGTAATAATACTCATCAACGCACCTACTGCAAGACCTACCATTATAGCACCAAAAACTTTGTTTGGTGTAAAAGTAAAACCACGCAATACCATTGTTTCAGGCATTAAAAATTGCACTAAAAAGTAACAACCAATTGCAGTCAATACCATCGAACCCCAGTTACCCATGTTCAATGCATTTTGTACTTTGTGTGTACTCAAACCTGCGCTATCACTTATGCGTACGAAGAATGTACCTACAATTGATAATATAATTCCCATAGCAGCAATAAGCATTGGCAATAAAATTGGTGCAAAACCACCAAAATTATCCACACCACTGCTAATTGTTTCTCTACCCAATACCATTGTTGCTAAAACAGTAGCCACATAAGAGCCAAATAAATCGGCACCCATACCAGCTACGTCACCTACGTTATCACCCACGTTATCTGCAATGGTTGCAGGGTTGCGAGGGTCATCTTCAGGAATACCAGCTTCTACTTTACCCACAAGGTCCGCACCCACATCGGCCGCTTTTGTATAAATACCACCACCCACACGAGCAAACAATGCAATAGACTCAGCGCCTAAAGAAAAGCCCGTTAATATTTCAATCGTACGCTCCATTTCCACACTATCAACCCCAGCAGTAGGCGCAAAAACCATTTTTAAAATAATGTACAATCCACCCAAGCCAAGCACCGCCAAACCTGCAACACCCATACCCATTACGCTACCACCGGTAAACGAAACAGAGAGTGCTTTGCTCAAACTCGTACGAGCCGCTTGTGCTGTACGCACATTGGCTTTGGTAGCAATTCTCATACCTACAAAACCAGCAAGCGCACTAAAAAATGCACCAAGGATAAATGCCAATGCAATGCTCCAATGGCTACCTTCGTTGCTAGCACCCATTACCCCTAAAAGCAATGCTGCCACTACTACGAAATACATTAAAATTTTATACTCAGCCTTCAAAAACGCCATAGCGCCTTCAGCTATATAAGTACTTATTTCTTTCATGCGGTCATTGCCCGCATCTTGCTTAGATACCCAAGCGTACTTTACGAAAGTGTACAACAAGCCCACAATGCCCATTGCAGGTACTACGTAAATTAAATTTTCCATCAT
>JAYSWO010000255.1:0-4318 GCA_043717975.1 Ferruginibacter sp.
GCTCCAGTTGAACCAGGGCCCGGCGGAATAGATATAAAAGTATTGGTAAAAAATAGCCAAACCAATGGGCAGTTTTCTTGTGTTGAATTTGCAGTAGCATCTAAAAAAATGGGACCAGCTCCACACTATCATAAAAATTTAGACGAATTGATGTATGTGGTGGAAGGTACAGGTTCGGTATTGATAGAAGATACTTTATACGAAATACCTACAGGTGGTTGGCACTTGCGCCCAAGAGGTATTGAGCATACTTTTTTTAATGGCACAGATAAACCATTTAGGGCAATTGATATGTACTTCAATCAAAATTTTGAAGAATTTTTAGAGGAAGTGTTTCATAAAATAACGCCTGAAATGCGAAAGAACAATAAAGAGGCTGTTAATAAAAGAATGGTTGAATTGCATACCCAATTTGGGATGGTGGGCTTTCCCGAAAAAAGAAAGGGCATAATTGATAAATATGGGTTAATAGCATAAAATTTTCTTTACTATAAAAAATACAAAATGAAACAACTATTTATCTTCTCTCTTATTATTTTATGCAAAATATCTTTTGCACAAAATGTAGGTATCAATACCACTACGCCACAAGCCGCATTGGATGTATATGGCGATGTAATTTACCGAAGTGCCGACCTTGTGGTAGCAGATGGACTTACCACTGCACTAAATGTGAATAGCAATAAATTTAGCTACTACCGGATAAATGGCCCAACAGCCAACTTTACGCTAGCTGGCATAACACAAGGCGTGGAAGGCAGAATGGTAACACTTTTTAATAGAAGTGGTTTTACCATGCAGTTAAATAATTTGGATATTGCGGCTAGTGTCAATGATAGGATTATTACTGGAACAAATACAGATTTAACGATAGAAGACAAAGGAATTGTAAACCTACAATATGACGGTGCGGAACAAAATTGGATTATTGTAAGTAATAATAAAGCTACAGGCGGAGAAGGTTGGTCTTTAAATGGAAATAGCGGCACAAATCCTACAAATGATTTTATAGGTACTTCCGACAATCAACCCTTTACCATTAAAAGCAATAACCAAATGGTAGCAGAGTTTAGATATGGTGCACCAAGTAACAATTATATAGGTACTAATTTTCAACGTACAGGTGTAGGCATTATTGGTACAGGTGCGCCTACACATACACTAGAGGTAGGTTTAGCAGATTTGGCTGGAGGTAGCCAAGGTGCACTAGGCATAAGGGGTACAAGCTATATGAACCATTTTAATTACAGTGCTACCGAAGATGTATATATACGAGGTGGCAAGGCTGGTAGCAACGTAATCATAAGTGATATACCCGACTTAGGTAATGTAGCAATTGGAACCAATATACCTGATGCCAACACAAAACTTACATTGCAAACTGCTGCAGATTTTTCTACTGCATTATCTATACGCAACCCAAGTGGTACGGCAAAGTTTAACGCTTATGTGGGCGGCCCAGGTAATGGCAATACCATTTCATTGGGTACACCTGGTGCTATGCCTATAGCATTTTATACAAATTCTGCCAATAGGTTATTTATTACTGCGGGCGGCAATGTTGGTATTGGTACGGATAATCCTACCAACAAACTGTCGGTGTATGGAAATATAAGAAGCACCGAGGTAATTGTAGAAACCGCTAACTGGCCAGACTATGTGTTTAACAAAAAATACCAATTACAACCGCTTGTAGATGTAGAAAAATATATACAACAACACAGTCACTTGCCCAATATTCCCTCTGCCAATGAAATTGAAAAAACGGGCTTGCAACTAGGTGATATGCAAAAAAGAATGATGGAAAAAATGGAAGAATTAACGTTGTACATCATTCAACAACAAAAAGAAATTGAATTATTAAAAGAAAAAGTAAATAGCAGTAATAAATAAAAATAATTATAACCATGAAATGGAAAAATATATTTATAGGGTTACTAATACTATTGTTCATAAGTAATGTTGCTTTTGCGCAAATAGGTGATATACCTTCTGCATTGGCATCGAAACTTGAAGACAAAAAAAAGTTTGTAGAGATAATGAATGAAGTAGATAGTTATTACACATCCAACAATTACATATCAGACAAAAAATTATTTTCACAATACAAAAAATGGAACAGGTGGGCTTGGTGGGCAGCAAAGCATTTGAATGAAAAAGGCGAGGTAGCGTACGATGCCGAAAAATTATTTAAAACAGCTGAGCAAATAAAAAATGCATCACGTGGTGCTGCTTCTAATAGTGGGCAATGGACAGCCGTTGGCCCTTTTACTACTACTTATGGGTCTAGTGTTAATCGAGGTTCTAGAGGCATTGGCAGAATAGATAAAGTTTTAATACACCCTACCTTCACAAATATAATACTCGCAGGCAGTCCTTCAGGCGGCTTATGGCGTAGTAACAATAGTGGAGATAGTTGGTTTTCTATTTCATCATATATTCCTAATTGTGGAGTGGCTGGTTTAGCATTTGATAGTAATGATCCCACTGGTAACACCATTTTAATGCTTACGGGAAACTCTTATGGCGCTTACTTTTTGGGTAATGGTTATAATTTTAATGAAAATAGTTTGGGAATATTAATTACTCGTAATGGTGGCAACACATGGAACAAATTAGGTAATTCGCAATCTGTTTTTAACTCAAAAAGAAATTATAAATTAATTCAACTAAGAGGTTTTCCTAATGTGCTATTAGTTGCAACTGATAATGGGGTTTACGGTTCTTATGATTTTGGTAATTCATGGAGTAGAATTACACAAAATGATAGATTTTTTGATGTAGAACAACACCCCACCAACGATGCAATCGTATATTGCTCCTCTAGTTTTTTTGTTTTAATATCTACCGACTATGGACAAAGTTTTACAACAAGCGGCAATATGTCACCTATTATTTCATTGGGTAATCAAGCTGGCTTATTAGCCGTAACGCCTGCACAACCTAATGAAGTTTATTATTTGCAATGCGATACCGCTTTTAATAGAAGAACAATCTATAAATCAATAAATAGCGGCAATAATTTTAATTTAATTAATAATCAAAACTTAATTCAAGCACAAGCATTTTACAACTATGCTTTTGCTGTACATCCTATTAATAACAATTTTATGACTGCCGGCGGGTTTGCAATTTCAACATCTACAACTAATGGAAGTAATGGAAGTTTCACAAATTTTACATCAGGTGGTGGAAGTAATCCAATGCCTACAAATTATGTACACCCCGATATACACGACCTTGTGTATAGTCCTACCGGCGATAGAATTTATGCCGGTACCGATGGCGGTGTTTTTTTAAGCATAGACAATGGACTTACATGGGCGGATAAATCAGTAGGGTTGCAGTGTACACAGTTTTATAAAATGGAAGGTTTTGAAGGTGTAGAAAATTTATACATTGGAGGCACACAAGATAACGGCACTTTTTATTCAACCAATGGTAGTAACATGGTGTATGCGGGCTCTGGCGATGGCTATGCTTCAGATTTCGTAAATACTAATAACGATACTTTCTTTTTAGTTGAAAATACTGAGGTATCACGTTATAAAAGAAGCACAAATGCTATAGCATGGGTTTCCAATACAATTCCCAATGCGAACAAAGGTTTTTATCCAGATTTAATATGCCATCCAACCAATGGAAATATTGTTTACTTGGCCTATGATAGTACTGTATGGAGAACCAATAACAAAGGTGCTGCATGGACACAGGTTGCAACCTTTAGCAATAACAATGGTGGTCTAACGCCAAGCCGAACATATAACGGTGGTTTTGCAGTAAGCCCACAACAACCCGATAAAATTTTTGCAGCAAGTGCCACCCAGGTTCGTATGAGTACTAACCAAGGCACAAGTTGGTCTGTAATATCGGGTACGGCGGGTTGGCCCACCAATATTGGCACCATAACCGACATTGCATCTTCCAGTAGTAATGCCGATATCGTTGTAATAACAGCAACAGGAAATAATGGAGCAAATAGGATTCTTTATTCCAGTAACAATGGTCAAAGTTGGGTTAACTTAACAGGCTCCTTACCCAATGTGCCAGTGTATTCTGTGTTTTGTACAAGCAATTATGATTTGTACGTTGGTACAGAAATCGGTGTATTTTATATGGCTTTTGCAATGAACGATTGGGTGCCATTTTACAATGGTTTGCCCATTATTCCCGTTACCGATTTGTTTGTAAACGAAACCAATCAAGTAATATCTGCTGCAACTTTGGGTAGAGGCATTTGGCGTAGCGATTTGTATGGCAATTGTGCGCCATTTTTAACGCTTGGTAGTAATGTACAAGGCAAGTATTTTTATCAAAC
>JAYSWO010000256.1:0-10857 GCA_043717975.1 Ferruginibacter sp.
CAACAGCTGGAGATGAAAAGCAAAAAATTAGTGATAGGCTAGAATTGCTTGAAGCAGCAGGCGATACCCCAGGGGAGTCGGCCATAGAAGCTGCATACAAAATGGCACATGCTACCTTTATACCTGGAGGAAACAATAGAGTAATATTGGCTACAGATGGTGATTTTAATGTAGGGCAAACATCCGAAAAAGCATTGGATGAGTTAATAACAAGACAACGTGAATCGGGTATTTTTCTTACATGCTTAGGGGTAGGAATGGGTAATTTTAAAGATTCAAAACTACAAACTCTTGCCAAGCGTGGCAATGGAAATTATGCTTATTTAGATGATTTACATGAAGCAGAAAAAGTATTGGTACAAGAGCTTACAGAAACTTTGTACGCAGTGGCAGATAATGCATTTATTAATATTCAATTTAACGCTTCAAGAGTAAGCAGTTATCGCCTCATTGGTTTTGATAATAAAAGAGAAGCCATACAAGATGGTAGTAGCGATTTAGATGGTGGCGAAATTGGAAGTGGAAGTAGCAATATGGCTATTTTTGAAATGGTGCCAGCACTAAATAATAATTTGCCTTCCACATCAGATATTGGCAAACTTCAATTAAGATTTCATGATGTAAAAGATAAGACACAAACACTGCAACAAACTGATTTTGTAATACAAGGGCAAGTAAAAGATAGCACCGATAATACCGTAAAATTTGGCGCAGCTGTGGCCATGTATGGTTTAAAATTAAAAGAATCTCCTTATTTAAACAAAGCCGCTTGGGCAGAGGTAAAAGCCGTGGCTGAGTCTGCAGCTGATAAAGCCATTTTTTTACAAACGGAATTTCTGAAACTGTTAGATAAAACGATAGAAATTTATGATGCAGGAAAAAAGAAAAAGAAAAACAAAAAAAGGTGAATTAATTTCTTATAAAAGAAAAGGCTATCTCAACATTAGGAGATAGCCTTTTAATTATATGCGCTTATTTTTTATTTCACATCCACTCCATCGTTCAACTCTGCATCTACCAATATTCTGCCACAGTTTTCGCAAACCATAATTTTTTTGCGTAGTTTAATTTCACTTTGTTTTTGTGGAGGTATTGCGTGGAAACATCCACCACAACTATCTCTCTCTACAGCTACTACTGCCAAACCATTGCGATAATTTTTTCTAATACGATCGTAGCTTAGCAATAAACGCTCATCTACATGCGCTCTTGCAGCATCAATATCTTTGCTAAAGTGTTTTTCTTCTTTTTCGGTTTCGCTAATAATTTTTTCTAGCTCACCTTTCTTACCACTTAGGTTTGCTTCTTTGGTAGCCACTGCTTTTTTAGCAGCTTCTAATTGGTAAGCTTTTTCCGCTATTTCTTCGTTGGCATCTTTAATATGTTTTTCGCAAAGCTTTTCTTCAAGCTGTTGCATTTCGAGCTCTTTGTTTATAGCATCAAACTCACGGCTGTTTTTTACATTCTCACTTTGCTTTTCGTATTTAGCTATCAAAGCCTTTGCTTCTGCAATACCAGCTTTGCGTTGATCAATAAATTCTGTAATGCCATTTATTTCCTCTTCTACACGGGTTTGGCGTGCATGCAATCCCTCAATTTCATCTTCTAAATCTTTTACCTCCATTGGCAATTCGCCTTTTAGTATCTGAATTTCATCCAGCTTACTATCTATTTTTTGCAAACGTACAAGGGAAGTCAATTTTTCTTCTACTGAAAATTCTTTAACTGCTGCCATAATTTTACTAGTCTTTAATGCTTTTTACGAAACAAAATATTGCACAGGGTTGGTATTAACGCCTGTTTTTAGGAGTGCAAAGTTAGGGAATTTATCGCTCAAAAGTTCAAATAGCAAGTCTATCGTACACTGCTCACTTTCATAATGTCCGATATCTGTTAGTAAAATTTGCCCATCAGCATCAAAAAACTCATGGTATTTTACATCTGATGTTATGTAAACATCCGCCCCTGCTGCTTTTGCCTCATTTGTAAGAAAACTGCCTGAGCCGCCGCATAGGGCTACTTTTTGTATTTTTTTGCCTATTAAAGCAGTATGTCTTATTGCTTTTGTCTTAAAAATTATCGATAATCTTGCCAAAAAATCAATTTCATTTACCAATTCTGGCAAATTTCCTATAATGCCACTGCCAGTTTCTTGATATGTATTAACCAAATTGTATATATCATGAGCCACTTCTTCATATGGGTGGTTTGCCTTCATAGCAGCTATAATTTGCCTTTGTAGCCAAGCAGGAAAAATAATTTCTATTTTCACCTCCTCTGATGTGTCCCTTAAACCAATTTTGCCTTTTGAGGGGTTGGCATCTTTGTCTGGTTTAAAACTTCCAATGCCAGTTGTACTAAAACTACATTCACTATAATTGCCAATATTGCCAGCACCTGCTTCAAACAATGCATTGGTTAATTGAACTTCATTTTCTTTGGGAACAAACACGGCAAGTTTATGTAAAATATTTTTCTTAGGAGACAATATTTGTACGTTTTGCAACCCAAGTAATTCTGCCATCTTTCCACTTGCACCATGCAATACATTGTCTAAATTGGTATGTATGGCATATATGGCAATATCATTTTTTATGGCTTTGATGATGGTACGCTCCACATAGTTTTTGCCATTTATTTTTTTGAGCCCACTAAAAATTATGGGGTGGTGTGCCACTATTAAATTACACTTTTTATTGATGGCTTCTTGCACTGTAGCTTCCATACAATCTAAGCTAATGAGCACTCCTGTACAATGCATGCTTGTATTACCAGTAAGTAATCCTGCATTGTCATAATCTTCTTGTAAGGAAGGTGGGGCAATGGTTTCTAAAAAATGGGTGATTTGGGCTATGAGCATTTTTCTAATTTATGTAAAGTAATTTTACTATTTTATGGCTAACAAAATGCACGTTCATGGCAAATACTGCACGCCTATGCCCAAAACGACACGGTTATCAATTTAACTGTAACAGTTACAATCATTCTTGTACTTTTGCGTTTATATCAAAATTAACTGAAATTCTTTTACTTGGTGCAACGTTAATACTCTTTATTGCGTCTTTACCACAAACTAGTGTACTTGTATGAAAATGAAAAATATTTTTATTGGATTTGTTGTATTATTAGCCATTTGTTTTTTAGGTTGTAAAAAAGATATAGCAAATCCAGGAGATAATACTATCGTTGATACTTTTATTGATAGCCCTTATTTAACCAAAATAGTTTGGGATAATAATCTTGAAAGAAACTATAAATATGATTCCCAAAAAAGGGTAATTTTTTATTCAGATTCTCTTATTTCGGAAGTAATTGCTCATGGCTCTTTCTTTTATAACGGCAACGATTCGTTTCCAAGTAAAAGTGTAATTAATTATAATCAACCTTATCGCAATCACATTAGCAACTGGCATTATACTGATACTACTTTTTATAAGTATGATATTAATAAAAGACGGATTTATGACTCTGTTATATCATTTTTTTATGAAAATTATCCAGGTGCTAGGCAACTTACTATTGAAAAATATAAATATTTTGATAATAAAATAATTGGAGAAGGTAATGTAAAGGCAATTCCCAATACTTCTGGTAGCAGTTCTAGAAGATTTCTTGATACTGCAGTCTTAGATAATAATAACAATATTGTTAGTAGTAAGCGCTTAATATATTTTAATGGTATTGGTAGTAGTGCGGATACTATAAGATCAAATTTTACTTATGATGATAAAATTAGTCCATTTTCACTATTATCAACCAACAAAGCGGCTAAAATTTTTTCTTACGAAGAAACATTTTTCACTGAGTTTATGCAAACAAATAATACAAAAACCTCTTTTAAATACTTTAGAAATCCATATACATTTAATAGAACATTCGAAGATTTTACTTCACGATATATTTATTTGCCAAATGGATTGCCTAAAGAAATTTATATTCCCAATGACAGAAGAGTACAATTCTTTTACATAAAACTTTAATTTATGAAACTAAAACATATTCTTCTTCCACTCATTGCCTTTGCCGCATATTATCTTTCTGCGTGCCAAAAAGATTTTACTGTAGATAATACTATTGTGGCAAGAGTAGATTCTACCATTACGCCGTCGGCTGAGGATAGTAGTTATTTAGATAAAATTATTATGAGAGATACTGCTGTAGTTAGTGGTAATACAGTTATTGATAGTAGTGCTTGGATATTTAATTATGATGTACAAAAAAGATTAAGTCTGGTTACTGCAAAATCCATATCAAACCCTAATGATAGTACTAACTTGTTCAAATTTTATTACAATCAAAATGATAGTTTACCTTTTAAGGTTGTGAATATTTCATCTTTAGCATTTACTGAAACCTATTATTTGTATTATAATAGTTTGGGAAAACTTATAAAAGATTCAGTTAATAATTTTTTGGGTAATGGAGAAAATTTGAGTAGAACTTTATCTTATTCAGGTAATAAAATTTTTGCTCAACTTTATAGTACTACTGCTACTTTGAACCCTATAGAAAAAGATACCTTTACACAGGACTTAAATATGAATATAACTAACTTCAAATATTATGTCAAAACATCAGCATCTTCATTTGAGTTGGCAAGGATGTCAAATATTATTTTTGATAATGGAAAAAGCCCTTATTTTAAAGTTCCAAGCATGAAAATTTTTTGGTTTACTTTTTTTACCATAGACTTTGAAGCTTCTTCTAATGCATGTCCTGGGGTAAATAATATTGTAACTGGAATTTATAATCGATATCCTTATACAGGTTCAGGAACTATAAACCATCCAACAGATACATTTTCTGTACTGAATACCTATTATCAAAATGGACTATTAAAAAATACTATAAGTAACGATCACGAAAATTGGACTTACATTTATAAATCCCTGTAGGCTAAAAAATATTTTTTACCGATGAAACTTTATCGGCAGTTTCATTTTATCTACCCAAATATGGAGAAAGATACTTACACATTTCTCAAAAAACTACCCGAGTTTTGTAATAAACAATATACATCATGCAGCTACTCTACTCCCAATATAAAACTACCCTCCAAAAAATAGCCGATATCAAATACGCATCTGCAGTGCTGCAATGGGATCAAGAAACATATCTCCCAAAAAATGGCAACGATGCAAGAGGCAGGCAAATAGCTACGCTAAACGAATTGGCGCATGAGCAATTTACAGATACCAAGTTTGGAGATTTGCTAAATAAACTTTCTGAACAAGAAAATTTGAATGATAAAGAAAAAAGAAATGTAGAACTAAGCTTAGAAGATTTTAATAAAAATAAAAAACTGCCGTCCACTTTTGTACGCCAAATGAGCGAAGCAATAAACAAAAGTTTTCATGCATGGATACAAGCACGTAAAGAAAATAATTTCAAAATTTTTGAAAATCCACTGCAAGATATTATTAATCTCAAAAAGCAAGAAGCAGATTTATTAGGTTACGAAAATCATCCGTATGATGCACTCATGAACGATTACGACAAAGGTTTAACCACAACAATTGTCGATAAACTATTTGCAGATCTTCGCCCGCAATTATCAGAGCTGTTAGCAAAAATTGCTGCACAACCTCAAATAGATGATTCCTTTCTTCATCAACATTTTGATAAAACTGCACAATGGGATATGGGTATTGAAATACTAAAAAGAATGCATTTTAATTTTGATGCTGGCAGGCAAGATATCAGCGAACATCCCTTCACCACAAATTTTTGTAGTCAAGATGTACGGGTAACAACAAGGATAGATGAAAATGATTTTAGTAATATGCTTTGGAGTTGCATACACGAGGGCGGGCATGCATTATACGAGCAAGGCTTGCCAGTAGAAGAATACGGTATGCCGCTTGGAGAATATTGTAGCCTTAGCATACACGAAAGCCAGAGCCGCCTATGGGAAAACTGTATTGGAAGAGGAAAAGCTTTTTGGCAATACAACTATGCATTTTTACAACAAAGTTTCCCTCAGCAATTAAGCAATATAACAATAGAACAATTCTATAAAGCCATCAACAAAGTGCAACCCTCACTTATTCGTACAGAAGCAGATGAATTAACCTATCATTTTCATGTAATGATTAGATATGAGATAGAAAAATTATTAATAGAAGGAAGTATTCAAGCAAAAGATATTCCTGCTTATTGGAATGAGCATTACAAAAAATACTTGGGTGTAGTTGTACCTGATGATGTGCAAGGCTGCTTGCAAGATGTGCATTGGAGCCATGGAAGTTTTGGGTATTTTGCTACTTATAGTATTGGTAGTTTATATGCTGCACAGTTTTATAATGCTATACTACAATCAAATTCTACACTTGAGACCGACATTTCTAATGGAAAAACTACACAAATAAAAGAGTGGCTTCAGCAAAATATTTATGCACATGGAAGATACTTTAATTCAGAAAAATTATGTACATTTGTCGCGAATAAATCATTGAATAGCAATTATTTCATGAATTATGCAACCACGAAATTTAAACAAATTTATAACTTGTGAACTTCCTAGTTTACAATAGATTAAGAAAGCTTTTGCTATAATAGTTTAAGTTTCTTTGCTTGCTTCTTGCATATTTTTGAAATAGCTTATACTTAGTTGCTTTACAACGTATTTAAAATAAATTAGTGATACTTTTTATGGCGTATACACAATTTTTTTTAACAAAATGAGTTATAGTAATTGAGGTAACACTCAAATAGTGAAATCTATCAATACACACATATTAAATTAACCTATATGAGCGCTAAATCGCTCTTCAAAAGAGCGGCCCTAACTGCACTTTTGTATGTAACCAGTTTGTTAGCTACAGCTCAACTTGTAGCAAACTTTGGCGCTTCGCCAACCTCTGGTTGTGCGCCATTGGTTGTAAGTTTTCAAAACTTATCTACAGGTAATCCTGTTTCTTGGCAATGGGATCTTTATGGTGTTGGTATTGGTACACCTTCTACTTTGCAAAATCCATCTGCTACCTATTTTAACCCAGGTACTTTTACCATAAGATTGATTGTAACAAATGCCGCTGGTATAAAAGATACTTTAATAAAACAACAATACATAACCGTTTTTGCCCAACCCACAGTAAATTTTAGTGCAACACCTGTAACAGGTTGTTTTCCATTGCCTGTTTGCTTTACTGATCTTAGTGGTCCTGGTTCAGGTTCAATAACAAATTGGTTATGGGATTTTGGAGATGGTACCAACTCAACATTACAAAATCCATGTCATACCTACACTGCTGCTGGTAATTATAATGTATCCCTTAGGATAACAAATTCAAATGGGTGTTTCAAAACAAAAACATCCCCTGCATACATTAATATTAGCACAGGTGTACATGCTGCTTTTACCAATAGTTCACCTACAGGTTGTTCTTTTCCTGAAACCATTTCATTTCAGAATCAATCTACAGGTACTGGCTTACTAACCTATCAATGGACTTTTGGAGATGGACCAGCAATATCGACAGCAACATCACCAACGCACACATATACAAGTGCAGGCACTTACACCGTGCAACTGATAGTTACAAATAGTACAGGCTGTAAGGATACGGTAACCCATACAAATTCCATTGTGATTGGAACGGTAACGCCAGATTTTTCAGTGCCCACAGGTATTTGTGCTGGCAAGCCTTTTTTAATTACAAATACTTCTTTGCCTACTCCAATAGGGGCAAGCTGGTTTTTTGATGATGGTACTACCTCTAATTCAATAAACCCAACAAAGGTTTTTGCCACAGCCGGTATTCATACAATAAAGCTTGTTAGTAATTTTGGTGCATGTATAGATTCTATAACAAGATCAATAAATGTATTGCCAAAACCATCGACTGCATTTAGCGGAAATATTTTAGCTGCTTGCAGACCACCACTTACTGTACAATTTTCAAATACTAGTACTGGTGCGGTTAGTTATGAATGGCATTTTGGGGATGGAGGTACCTCCAACCAACAAAATCCATCACATACATATACAACTTCGGGCTTTTTTACGGATACACTTATTACGACTAATGCAAATGGATGTACAGATACATTAATAAAAGTTGATTACATAAAAATACAAGCTCCAATAGCTACAATAAATAATTTGCCGCAGCAGGGCTGTGCTCCACTTGCATGGACGTTTAGCAGCACAGTAAATACAGTAGTACCTGTAATCGGCTACGAATGGTTTTCAAACGGAGTGTTGTTTTCTACATCTGCAAATCCAAGCCAGGTTTTTCCAGTTGGCAATTATGATATTACATTGGTAATTACTACCGCAGGTGGTTGTACAGACACTGTAAATGTACCACAAGGCATTAAGGCTGCTTTAAAACCTGTGCCATTATTTATTGGAAGCCCTAGAGTTGTTTGCGCTTTTAATCCCGTAAATTTTACAGATTTAAGTACAGGCATTATTGATGAATGGCATTGGTTATTTGGTGATGGATCAGAGTCAACACAACAAAACCCAACTCATCCATATGAAGATACAGGTTTCTTTACAGTAACGTTAATTGTAGGAAACAATGGTTGTAGAGATACTTTAATATTGATAGATTACATTTATGTTACTCCTCCCATTGCCATCTTTAATGTAGTTACAAATTGTAACCAACCTTTTATTAGAACATTTAACAACACTTCTATTGGTGCTGATACTTGGACTTGGAATTTTGGAGATAATTCTCCTATAGAATCTACCATTTATAGCCCTGTGCATACCTATGCAAATGTGGGAACATATACGGTTACACTTACTGTACATAATAATACTACAGGTTGCGATCATGTAAATACTCAAACAATTACAATAGCTGAAGAATATGCTTTGTTCAGTGCTTCTTTATTAGAACTCTGTAAGAATACTGCTACTGTTTTTACGGCTACCTCTGCTCATGCAGTACCTGATATTGTAAGTTATGAATGGAATTTTGGAGACCTTACGTCTAATGGAACAGGTGTAAGTGTATCTCATGTTTATACACAAGCGGGTATATATACCGTTACACTAATTATAACCGATGTAAATGGTTGCAAGGATACACTTGTTAAAAATAATTATATTAGAGTAAATGGACCTACAGCTAATTTTATGCCATCTGTGCCAGGTGTCTGTTTACTTTCTGCCATAACTTTTACAGATCAATCTATTGGTGATGGTACACATCCTATAACAGAATGGAAATGGAATTATGGGGACTTAATTACAGAAACACTTACAAGCCCGCCGTTTTCGCATGTATATAACAGCCCTGGTGTATATGATGTTACTTTATTGGTTAAGGACAGTTATGGATGTATTGATTCAATAATAAAATTAAGTGTACTTACCATATCTAAACCCAAGGCAGACTTCGAAACAATAGATACATTATCATGTCCCAATAAACCTATTGCCTTTACAAATCTATCTACAGGGCCTGGCCTTACCTATGCATGGAACTTTGGAGACAATACGCCTATAGTAACTTCTGCATCTCCTACGCATTTTTATGTTAATGAAGGTATCTATACAGTCACACTTACTGTTACAGATATATATGGTTGTGTACATGATACGATAAAGGCAGCTTATGTTATAATAAAAGCGCCCATTGCAGACTTTTCTGTAAGTGATTCTGTAAGCACTTGCCCTCCATTAATTGTGCAGTTTACCAATGCATCACAATATTATCAAAACTTAAATTGGGATTTTGGAGATAATACGTTTTCGGGTTCAGAAAATCCTTCACACTTTTACAATATACCCGGTACATATATTGCCAAACTTACTGTGAGTAGTATTGGTGGTTGTGTTTCTGTAAAAACAAAAACAATTGTTGTGCGTGGTCCACAAGGATCATTCACATACACTCCTTCCATTGGGTGCAAACCTTTAGTAGCTAATTTTGTTGCTACCACCATAGATAATGTATCATTTACTTGGGATTTTGGTGATGGAAATGTAATTCCAAATTCACCAG
Source organism: Ferruginibacter sp. (assembly GCA_043717975.1). GTDB lineage: Bacteria > Bacteroidota > Bacteroidia > Chitinophagales > Chitinophagaceae > Ferruginibacter. The sequence goes on from JAYSWO010000256.1 coordinate 9,966, forward strand.
ATTCCCTTCAAACACATACCTATTTAAATTTGGGAGAGTTTGTGCCCAAAATGATATTGAGAGATGCGGGGGGGTGTAATGTTGCCATTGTTGGAGCTGATACTATAAGAGTAAGAGGAGTAGATGCGGCATTTGATAGAGATACTTCGCTAAGGTGTAATAGCGGTAACGTAGTATTTACAAATAACTCATACGCCAATGAATTAATAACTGGTTATGAGTGGACTTTTGGAGATAACACAGGCATATTTAATGATGTATCGCCTACACATTTTTATGCAGCTACAGGTTTATATTACCCACAACTTATTGCACATACTGAAAATGGCTGCACAGATACAATAATATCATCTGTTCCAATTCGAGTTGTAAAAACACCTGAAGTGTCAATAACTCAACCATTAAATAAATGTGTGCCAGCCACATTAAATTTTCAAGGAAATTTAATAAATGCTGATACATCTGCTATTGCATGGCATTGGGCATTTAGTAATGGTTTTACTGCAAATACTCAAAATGTAAGCAATCAAATTTTTGCTACTGCAGGAACTTATACAGACACATTGTATGCAATAAATAGTAGTGGTTGTAGAGATACAGCTCTTGGTGTACATGATGTGTATCCTAAACCTATTATTAACGCTGGGGCAGATATTTCTATTTGTCAAGGAACAGGCAAAGACCTAACAGCTACTGGTGGTGTTTCATATACATGGAGTCCATCAACTGGTTTAAATACAACATCTGGCGCTATAGTTACTGCTACGCCAGATTCTGTAAGAAATTATTATGTTACCGGCACTTCATCTTTTGGTTGCACAAATGTAGATACAGTAAATGTGGCTGTTGTTTATCCTTTTACAATGCCGCCTGGTGTTGCTTCATCGCTTTG
>JAYSWO010000257.1:0-10832 GCA_043717975.1 Ferruginibacter sp.
TAGCTAAGTGTCTTATTACTGGCACAAAAAGCAATGCCTGAGTCAGTATTTTGTACCATGCAAAAATGGTGGCTAGTAAATAACTCTACCGTATCTTCAAAAAATTGCCCAGATCTTTTTAAAATAGCATGTGTAACTTCCTTACTCATTTTACCCAACTGAAAAACACTTTGCATTTTGTTTTTAATATAACCTAAACTCACTTCTTTAATTCTAGCGCCTTTCTCATGCTTGTCTATGAGTATACCAATATCCACACCATAATCATTTTTAACATTTATCTTATGAAGCAAAGATTTTTTCCTGCTATCATGCCGCTAAGTGATTGCTCAAAGTTGCTAAACTAGGAAAATAAAAATGATAACAATGGTTTTGCTATCAATTCTGTAACCCTACCTGCTTGCCTTTCAAAATAAGATTTTACAAAATCTGCTTCTTTATTTATGATGGGCAGCGCTAGCCTATCAATTACATCTTTTGGGTAAGTTGTAATATCAGCATCTACAAAAGCAACGATATCATTACTAGCCAATAAAATACCTTCACGCATAGACGAACCCTTACCCATTAGAGAGCTTGTAAAAATTTTTACTCTGTCTTTGCTTCGTACACTGTATCGTCAGTAGATTTATCATCAATAACAATAATCTCACTTACACACTTTGGTTGTTTTACAATTTGTATGACCTGATTTTATTGTAGCTCCTTCATTTTACGCAGGAATAATAGCGGTTACCATAGGCAGAATTTTCACTTATGAGAAAAATGGATTTTCGTAAAAGCATTTGCCATCCTCTTGACAATAAGTATAAATGTGGAATAATACAGAGTTTCAGCATACCATTTTTTTTATTTACACATATTAATACATTACAAATTACAGTCTTATAAAAGTTATATTAAATGTTGATAATCGTACAAAACCTACTAACCATTCGGTTTTGATGGGCGGCTTTATGCAGAAAGAAAATCTTTTCTTCACGCTATTCTTAGTATCTATATTTTTTTAATCTAGCTATGTTTAGTTTTCTCAATTAATACAGGTATATTTATTATGAATTTGTTTTACATAAAATGAACACACAAATTATTTTAATAACTACAAACGAAAACATATAAAATGAAATACGCTGAAATAAAAAATTTTGTAGCTGGGCAATTTGTATCAAGCAAAACAAATAAAACGTTAGATGTAATTTCTCCATTAGATGGTAATTTATTATCTACCGTTCCTTTATCTAACAATGAAGATTTAAATGATGCAGTAAAAGCTGCGAAAAAAGCATTTGAAACTTGGTCTAAAACATCTATAAAAGAACGTGTACAAATTTTTTATAGATACAGAGCCTTGTTAGAAAAAAACATGTTGGAGCTATCGCAATTGGTACAAGAAGAAAATGGAAAAACATTGGATGAAGCAAGAGCAGAAGTAGAAAAAAGTATTGAGCTTACAGAATTTGCTTGCTCACTTCCACAACTTATTGGTGGTGAAATTTTAGAAGTGAGCAAAGGTGTTGAATGCCGAACAGACTATTGCCCGATTGGTGTGGTAGCTTGTATTGTTCCATTTAATTTTCCGAGCATGGTGCCTAATTGGACAATACCAAATGCTTTGGCTTTGGGAAATACCATGATTTTAAAACCATCGGAAATTGTGCCATTAAGTTCTATAAAAATTGCAGAGTTGTTAAAAGAAGCCGGCTTACCAGATGGTGTACTAAATATTGTAAATGGCGATAGAGAAATTGTGGAAGCCATTTGTGATCACCCAGGCATTGAAGCCGTATCTTTTGTTGGTTCTACCAAGGTTGCAAAAATTGTTTACGCACGTGCATCAGCAAGTTTTAAAAGAGTGCTTACCCTTGGTGGTGCAAAAAATCATTTGCTTGTATTGCCAGATGCGCATCCTACCATGACGGCTACAAACGTTACTGCTTCGATGTCTGGCTGCGCAGGGCAACGTTGTATGGCGGCATCGGCTATGGTGGCAGTTGGCAATGTTGACCCAATTATAGAACAAATTTGTGCAGAAGCAAGAAAAATAATTCCAGGAGAAAACCTTGGTGCCGTTATTTCTAAATCAGCAAAAGAAAGAATTGAAAAATATATTACCGAAGCAGAAGCCCAAGGTGCAAAAATTTTGGTAGATGGGCGACATGCAACGGTAAAAGGAAAAGAAAATGGTTCGTATGTAGGACCAACAGTTATAGATTTTGTAACGCCAGAAATGAGCGTGGCTACAGAAGAAATTTTTGGGCCAGTAATTTCCATCATGCGTGCAAAAACGGTGGATGAAGCATTGGCTATAGAAAACAATAATCCATATGGAAACGCTGCCGCCGTATTTACGCAAGATGGCGGCATGGCTCGTTACATCATAGAGCGTGCCAGTGCCGGTATGATAGGCGTAAACATTGGCGTACCTGTACCAAGAGAGCCTTTTTCTTTTGGTGGCTGGAACGATTCTAAATTTGGTGTGGGCGATTTAACAGGTAAAAGTTCTATCGAATTTTGGACAAAATTGAAAAAGACAACAACAAAATGGAATGCAGAGGCGAAGACGAATTGGATGAGTTAGGCAAATAAGAATTGGAACACGGATGACACGGATGACACGGATTAAACGGATTTATTTGGATAAGGAAAATAAAAAATGGAACACGGATGACACGGATTAAACGGATTTATTTGGATTAAGAAAGTAGTATTTGGATTTAGTTTTGGGTCCCAAAAAAATCCTCTTTTATCTATCCAATCCGTGTCATCCGTGTTCAAAAAAATAATTTAAAAAATAAACATGACAGAAACTGAAGAAATTATCCAAAACAATTCAAACTATACATTATTTAGCTGGAGCAAACAAAAAGGCATCTCTCCTATTGCCGTAAAATATGGCAAGGGCGTTTATTTATACGATTACGATGATAAGCGTTATATAGATTTTTCTAGTGGGTTAATGAATGTAAACATTGGCCACGGCAACCAGCGTGTAACCAATGCTGTGGTAAAACAAATGCAAGAAATAAGTTACGTTACACCAAGCTGTGTTACAAAAGTGCGAGGCGAGCTAGGAAAAAAAATAGCATCCATTACACCTGAAGGATTAAACAAAACGTTGTTTACCGTATGCGGAGCTACCGCCATTGACAATGCCATAAAATTGGCAAGGCTTTATACTGGTCGCCATAAGATCATTGCAAAGTACAGGGCCTTTCATGGTGCAAGTTATGGTGGGCTTAGCGCTGGTGGCGACCCTCGTAAATTACCCGCCGATAGCCAACAAGCACCAAACTTTATACATGTAGAAGATCCATTTTGTTATCGTTGTCCATTTGGACAAACATTTGGCGCCTGCCAATACGAATGTGCAAGCCATGTAGAACGGGTAATAGAATTTGAAGGCCCAGAAAACGTAGCGGCCATTTTAATGGAAGGCGAAAGTGGAAGTAGTGGTTGCATAAAATATCCACCAGATTATTTTAAAAAATTAAAAGCCATTTGCGATAAGCATGGCATTTTATTAGTTATTGATGAAGTGATGAGTGGCTTTGGAAGAACTGGTAAATGGTTTGGCATAGATAACCATGGGGTGATACCAGATATCATTGCCACTGCAAAAGGATTAACAGCTGGCTATTTACCTATGGGAGCATTAATTGTGAGCGATAAAATAGCTGCGCATTACGATGATAAACCATTGATGCTTGGCCTCACTTACTCTGCTCATGCAGTGGGTTGTGCAGCAGCACTAGAAGTTTTACATATTTATGAAGATGAAAATATGGTAGCCAATGCAGCTACTATGGGAAAATATATTGAAGAAAAAATAGAAGCACTAAAATTAAAACACCCATCCATTGGTGATTTTAGAAATACAGGTTTGCTCGGTTGTATAGAGTTGGTAAAAAACAGAACAACTAAAGAACCGATGGCACCATTTAATGCCAAACCAAACGAAATGGAAATAATGAATAAAGTGGCAGCAAAAATAAAAGAACTTGGCATGTACACTTTTGTACGTTGGAATTATATTTTTGTTGCACCACCACTTTGTATTACTAAAGACCAAGTAGATGAAGGGCTGGCAATAATTTCGCAAGCTATTGCCATTGCAGATGAGTATGTAAATTGAAAATGGAACACGGATGACACGGATTGGATGGATTAACATAGATAAGAAAATATGGATTTAATTTTTTGCTTCGCAAAAAAATCCTTTAAAATCCGTTCAATCCTTGTCATCCGTGTTCAAAAAATATTTACCATATAAAAATTAACTTTATCATGAAACATGAAGAATTAACTGAACAAATCATCAAAGCATATTATAAAGTTTATAATACACTTGGCTATGGGTTTTTAGAAAAAGTTTATGAGAATGCTTTATTTTTTGAATTAAAGAAGATGAATTTTGATGTTATAAAACAAAAAAATATTGATGTACATTATTTTGGCGAACAAGTTGGAGATTATTATGCAGATTTAATTGTGAATGATTTGGTTATTTTAGAATTAAAGGCTCATAAATGCATTTTAGAAGAACATGAAAACCAGTTGGTAAATTATTTAAAAGCAACTGAAATAGAAGTTGGGTTACTATTGAATTTTGGAAAGAGCCCTGAAATAAAAAGAAAAGTATTTGATAACGATAAAAAAGCAATGTTAAGATTTGAAATGGATTAAAATAGGAACACGGATGACACGGATTGAACGGATTAATACTGATGAGAAAACATATACTAAAATCTAATTTTGCGAAGCAAAAAAGATCCTTTTAAATCCATACAATCCGTGTCATCCGTGTTCAAAATATTTGCGAAGCAAAAAAAAATCCTTTTTTATCCGTTCAATCCGTGTCACCCGTGTTCAAAATATTTGCGAAGCAAAGAAAATCCTTTTTTATCCGTTCAATCCGTGTCATCCGTGTTCCAAAATATTATGTGATCAAAAACTAAAACATGCCATCATCACTCACCAACGAAGACCTTGCTCCCATCTCTCTAGAAAAAAGAACTTGGGGCACTTGGAATTATGCAGCCTTGTGGATAAGCATGAGCTTGTGCATACCTACATACATGCTGGCGAGCTCACTCATACAAGGCGGCATGAATTGGTGGCAAGCTATTCTTACCATTTTTATTGGCAATGCCATTGTACTCGTTCCAATGATACTAAATGGGCATGCTGGCGCAAAATATGGCATTCCATTTCCGGTGTTGGCAAGAGCAAGTTTTGGTACAAAGGGCGCAAACATTCCAGCTATGCTTCGTGCAATAGTAGCTTGTGGCTGGTTTGGTATTCAAACATGGATAGGTGGAGCATCGTTGTATAATATTTTACGTGCATGGAACCCTAGTTTAGCCGAAATAAATCTTAGCACACTTTTTCCGCAAGCATTACCGCTGCTTTGTTTTTTTATTTTTTGGTTGCTCAATATGTTTATCGTTTACTTGGGTGTAGAAAGTATAAAAAAATTATTGGTATTTAAAGCCATCTTTTTACCAGTAGCCGCATTGGCATTATTGTTTTGGGCTATTAGTGCTGCTAATGGACTTGGCCCAATATTAAGTCAACCCTCAAAATTTGCAGATACAAAATCATTTTTACATTTCTTTTTTCCTGCATTAACAGGTATGGTAGGCTTTTGGGCTACGTTATCTTTAAACATTCCAGATTTTACACGCTATGCTAAAAGCCAAAATGCACAAGTAAAAGGACAAATAATTGGCTTACCCACAAGCATGACATTCTTTGCATTTATTGGTGTAGTAGTTACATCTGCAACGGCTATTATTTATGGCAGTACAGAATGGGATATTGTAAAGTTGGCGGGCAAATTTGAAAATAAAATAATGGTAACAATTGCCATGATTGGGATTATAATTTCAACGCTTGCTACAAATATTGCCGCAAATATTGTAAGCCCTGCAAACGATTTTTCAAACCTTGCACCAAATAAAATAAGTTTTAAAACTGGTGGCTATCTTACAGGCATTATTGGTATTTTAATTTTTCCATGGAAACTAATTGCCAGCCCCGATGGATATATTTTTACATGGTTGGTAGCATACTCTAGCTTGCTTGGCCCAGTTGGTGGTATTATGATTGTCGATTATTTTTTTATACGACAAAAAAATTTAGTAGCAGAAGATTTATACAAACCTATCGGAGCATATAGTTATAGCAATGGTTTCAACAACAAAGCCATCATTGCATTATTATGTGGCATTGTGCCAAACATTCCAGGGTTTTTGTTGCAAATAAAAGTTGTATCTAGTACCGCCTTTCCCTTGTGGATTTCAGATTTGTATCATTATGCTTGGTTTGTGGGATTGTTTGTAAGTGGGATTATTTATTTAATTTTAATGAAGAAAAGAATGGAACACGGATAAGAAATGGAACACGGATGACACGGATTGAACAGATTAACACAGATAAGAAAATAAGAATTGAAATCTAATTTTTTCGAAGCAAAAGAAATCCCTTTTTATCCGTTCAATCCGTGTCATCCGTGTTCTAAATAAAAAAACATTATGAGTATCTTAATCAAAAACGGAAACATCATCACTGCTACCGACAACTACGTAGCAGATATTTTTATTGAAGGAGAAACCATTTCTGCCATTGGGAAAAACTTGCCAATAAAAGCCGATAAAGAAATAGACGCAACTGGAAAACTCGTTTTCCCAGGTGGTATAGACCCGCACGTACATTTGGATATGCCTTTTATGGGGACATATTCTAGCGATAATTATGAAACAGGTACAAGAGCAGCGCTCTTTGGTGGTACAACATCTGTAATAGATTTTATTTTACAAACACAAGGCAAGAGTTTACAATCTGCTTTGGAAGAATGGCAAGCAAGAAGTAATAATAATTGCGTGGGCGATTATAGTTTTCACATGGCAGTTACTGATTTTAACGAACATACAAAAAAAGAAATTCAACATTTTATTGAAGAAGAAGGCATCACATCTTTTAAAACATTTATGGCATACAAAGGTGCTTTAATGATAGATGACAGGCAAATGATAGGTTTGATGCAGGAAGTAAAAAAACATGGTGGATTAATAAATGTACATGCCACCAATGGTGATATGATAGATTATTTAATTGCTAAACATAGAGCCGAAGGAAAATTATCTCCATTGTATCATTATTTATCGCAGCCCGAAGTAACCGAAGCCGAAGCTAGTGGACGCTTTGCAGATATGGCAAATTATACAGGCTGCCCAGGGTATATTGTTCACCTAACATGTGAGGGTGCGTTGAATGCAGTGCGCAATGCCACCAAACGAAACCAAAAAGTATTTGTAGAAACTTGCATTCAATATTTAATTATTGATGCATCTTTATATGAAAAAGAAGATGCTGCAAAGTGGGTAATGAGCCCACCATTGAGAGAGGAGAAAGACCAAGCAACTTTATGGGCAGGCATAAATCAAGGCATTGTAAATGTAGTGGCAACAGACCATTGTCCGTTTATGTGGGAACAAAAATTAATGGGCAAAGATGATTTCAGCAAAATTCCAAATGGGCATCCTGCTATAGAAAACAGAATGGAATTGTTGTTTAGCGAAGGCGTACACAAAGGCAAAATAACGTTGAATAAATATGTAGAAGTAGCTTGCACAAATGCGGCAAAAATATTTGGTATGTTTCCAAAAAAAGGCACCATTGCTGTAGGCAGCGATGCGGATATTGTATTATTTGACCCCAAAGAAAAACATACGCTCTCTGCAAGCACACACCATATGAATGTGGACTATAGCGCATACGAAGGCTGGGAAGTAACAGGAAAAGTAAAAACAGTTTTACTCCGTGGGCAAATAGCCATTGAAAACAATGAATGCAAAATTGAAAAAGGATTTGGTAAATTTATAAAGAGAAATAAAGTACATTCGAAAATATAATAACGTCAAAAATTAATCATTATGCCAAGAATAATCAAATCGGGACTTATACAAATGAGTCTTCCGAAAACAGAAGGCGAAGGTACCATACAAGAAATATGCGATGCTATGGTACAAAAACATATTCCGCTAATTGAAGAAGCAGGGCAAAAGGGTGTGCAAATTTTATGTTTGCAAGAAATTTTTAATACGCCATACTTCTGCCCAGGGCAAGATAAAAAATGGTATGCCTCTGCCGAAACGGTGCCAGGGCCTACAACAGATTTGATGGCAACTTATGCAAAAAAGTATAACATGGTTATCATTGTTCCCATTTACGAAAAAGAACAAGCAGGTGTTTTGTACAACACTGCTGCAGTAATAGATGCCGATGGTACTTACTTAGGAAAATATAGAAAAAATCATATTCCCCATACATCAGGTTTTTGGGAAAAGTTTTTCTTTAAGCCCGGAAACCTTGGCTACCCTGTGTTTCAGACGAAGTATGCAAAGGTTGGTGTATATATTTGTTATGATAGACATTTCCCTGATGGGGCAAGATGCTTGGGATTGAACGGTGCTGAAATCGTTTACAATCCTTCTGCAACTGTTGCTGGCTTATCACAATATTTATGGAAACTAGAGCAACCAGCGCATGCAGCTGCCAATGGATATTTTATGGGCTGTATAAATCGTGTGGGCGAAGAAAAGCCTTGGAACCTTGGTAAATTTTATGGCAGTTCATATTTTGTAGACCCTCGTGGGCAAATTTTAGCCACAGCATCGGAAGATAATGATGAGCTATTAATTTGCGATTTTGATTTAGATATGATAGAAGAAGTGAGAAATACTTGGCAATTTTTTAGAGATAGAAGACCTGAGACTTATGGTAAATTAACTGAATTATAAATGATGGATGGAGAGGTTCATCATTCTAAATCTACAATATGATTCAAAACAATAAAATATCACAAGAGCAATACCTAAAAAATTTTAGCGACATTCATCCACCATTTGAGCATGATGAAGCTGCAGCTATTGAAGCCAACAGATGCATAAATTGCTATGATGCACCTTGCACAAAATTGTGCCCAACAAGTATTGATGTACCATTATTTATCAAACAGATTTCTTCGGGCAATATAAAAGGCTCTGCTAAAACAATTTTATCATCTAATATTATGGGTGCTGGTTGTTCTAAAGTGTGCCCTGTAGAAAAATTATGCGAAGGAGCTTGTGTATATAATTTTCTAGAAGAAGAGCCTATTAACATTGCAAAGCTACAACGCTACGCTACCGAAAAAGCAATGGAGAAACAATGGAAATTATTTACTAGAAATGATGCTGTTGGTAAAAAAGTAGCTGTTGTAGGTGCCGGTCCTGCTGGCTTGGCTTGTGCACACGCATTATCGTTGCAAGGTATAGATGTAACTATTTATGAAAAAGAAGAAAAAGGCGGAGGACTAATGACGTATGGGGTGGCTGCCTATAAAGTGACTCCACAATTTTGTAAAGATGAAGTAGACTATATTCTTTCAGTAGGCGGAATAAAAATGGAATACAATACAGCATTAGGAAAAGATATTTCACTTATTGAACTACAACAAAATTTTGATGCTGTATTTTTAGGCATAGGCGTTGGTGTGGCTCGTGCATTAGAAATACCAGGCGAAGATTTGCTAGGCGTGGAAGATGCTATTTCGTTTATTTATAACATTCGTACAAATGATTATTCCAACATAAAGGTAGGAGATAATGTAGCCGTTATTGGAATGGGCATGACAGCTATTGATGCTGCTACACAGTCAAAAAGATTGGGTGCAAAAGAAGTAACGATAATTTACCGCAGAACAGAAAATGAAAAACCTTGTACCGATGTAGAATTGGATATTGCAAAACTAGATGGGTGTTCATTTATTTGGTTGGCAAGCCCAAAAGAAATTATTGGCGAAAATGGCATTGTAAAAAAATTGGTCTGCCATAAAATGACACTAGGCGAACCAGATGCAACAGGCAGAAGAGCACCGATAGAAACTGGAGAAACTTTTTCGTTGGAGGTGGATATGGTGATAAAAGCTGCAGGGCAAATTCCTTTTGAAGGTTTGGTTAATGATGCATCTCTTCAAAATAAAAATGGCAAAATTATCATAGAAAAAAATGGAAGCACAAATGTAAAAGGCCTATTTGCAGGTGGCGATGCAGTGAATGGTGGTAAGGAAGTAGTAGATGCTGTGCAAGCAGGAAAAGAAGGGGCTAAGGGAATATTGAAATATTTAGGAATGTGAAAATGGAACACGGATTACACGGATTGGACGGATTAACGCAGATGAAAATAATAGAATACGGATGACACGGATTTGATGGATTTACACAGATAAGAAATAGAAAATAAAACCTGATTTTTTGTAAACAAAAAATCCTTCTCTTATCCGTCAAATCCGTGTCATCTGTGTTCAAATAATCCGTTCCAAAAAAAATCATAAAAAATGGCAAACTTACAATCAAATTTCCTTGGAATAAAATCACCAAATCCATTTTGGTTAGCTTCGGCACCGCCTACAGATAAAAAAATAAATGTGCTCCGTGCATACGAAGCTGGCTGGGGTGGTGTGGTTTGGAAAACATTGGGTAGTCAAGTAAAAAATGTTTCGTCTCGCTATTCGGCTATGGATTATAATGGAAGAAAAGCTGTAGGGTTTAATAATATTGAATTGATATCTGATAGACCACTCGATATCAATTTGAAAGAAATAAAAGAAGTGTTGCAACTTTTTCCTGACCGTGCCATGGTGGTTTCTTTAATGGCAGATAATGATAGAAAAAGCTGGCATGAGTTAATAAAAAAAGTACAAGATACAGGTGCACATGGTTTGGAACTAAATTTTGGTTGTCCGCATGGCATGGTGGAAAGAGGCATGGGTGCTGCGGTAGGGCAAGATC
>JAYSWO010000258.1:0-10829 GCA_043717975.1 Ferruginibacter sp.
GCCGATAAACATATTGGCAATACGCCACACAGCTATGTGTTGGTACAAACAGATGAAGAAATAAAAAAATTATTAGCCGAGTTAAATACATTTTCTGAAATATGTTTTGATACAGAAACGACACATATTGATGCCAACCAAGCAGATTTAGTAGGATTAAGTTTTGCGGTAAAACCTACAGAAGGTTATTATGTACCATGCCCAGAAGATAGGAATGAAACATTGGCTATCCTTGAAAAATTTAAATCCCTTTTTGAAGATGAAACAAAAACTTGGATTGGACAAAATTTGAAATACGATTTGCTCATGCTAAAATGGTATGGTCATACATTAAAAGGAAATATTTTTGATACCATGCTTGCACATTATGTAATAGAGCCAGATGGTAAGCGCAGTATGGATTTGCTAAGTACAAAATATTTAGGATATGTGCCAGTAAGCATTACAACACTTATAGGCAAAAAAGGCAAAACGCAAGGCAATATGCGTGATGTAGAAATAGAAGAAGCTAAAGAATATGCTGCAGAAGATGCAGACATTACCTTGCAATTAAAAAATACTTTTCTGCCACAATTAAAAACAAAAGCAGTAGAAAAAGTTTTTTACGAAGTAGAAAATCCATTGGTGAAAGTGCTTACCGATATGGAGTTTGAAGGCATACGCATAGATATGGATTTTTTAAAAACTTATTCGAAAGAATTAGAAATAGAAGCCAAAGCTGCAGAAGAAAAAGTGTATGAAACGGCAGGTGTGCGTTTTAATTTGGCAAGCCCAAAACAACTAGGCGAAGTATTGTTTGAAAAAATGCAACTAGACCCTAAAGCAAAGAAAACAAAAACTGGACAGTATGCTACGGGAGAAGATATTTTAGCAAAGTTGGCAAATAACAATCCAATTTGCGAAGAGATATTAACCTTTAGAGAACTAACAAAATTGCGGAGTACATATGTAGATGCATTTCCTGTGCTCATGAACCCACGTACAGGGCGTGTACATACAAACTATGCACAAGCAGTGGCAGTTACTGGCAGGTTAAGTAGCACCAATCCAAATTTGCAAAATATACCCATACGTACCACCAAAGGAAAGGAAATAAGAAAAGCATTTGTGCCAAGAGATGAGAATCATGTGCTCGTTTCTGCAGATTATTCACAAATAGAATTGCGTGTGGTAGCGGCCATAAGTGGAGATGTAAATATGTGCGATGCTTTTAAAACAGGCAAAGACATTCATACTGCCACAGCAGCAAAAGTTTTTGCTGTAGAAGAAAAAGATGTAACGAAGGAAATGCGTTACAAAGCCAAGAGTGTAAACTTTGGTATCATCTACGGGCAGGGTGCATTTGGCCTTGCAGAAAATTTAGGCATACCAAGAGGGGAGGCAAAAGAAATTATTGACAACTACAAAAAAGAATTTCCAAGCATACAAAAATACATGGATGATACCATTAACTTTTGTAGAGAGAATGGTTATGTAGAAACACTCATGGGAAGAAAACGTTGGTTAAAAGATATTACCAGCGCCAACTTTACGGTACGTGGCTTTGCAGAAAGGAACGCCATCAATTCTCCCATACAAGGTACAGCAGCAGATATGATAAAGCTTGCTATGATAAAAATACATGCAGCCCTTAAAGCAGGAAACTTTAAAAGTAAAATGCTCTTACAAGTGCATGATGAATTGGTGTTTGATGTACATAAAGATGAATTAGAAAAAATAAAACCAGTTATTTTAGATAATATGAAATCGGCTTTAATTTTACCAAACAATGTGCCTGCTGATGCAGAATTGGGGAGTGGTGATAATTGGTTGATGGCGCATTAGAGTTAGATGATTTTTTAAAACTCCAATATTTAAAACTGGCTAAATACTAAGAAAAAATAATTTGAGTATCTTTACTCTTAATAATTGAAAATTAAAATGATTGAATCAATACATATAAAAAATTTAGGACCAATAAAAGATATTCATATTGCACATGTCAAGCCCTTGACTGTTCTTATTGGTGAATCTGGCAGTGGTAAAAGTACCCTAATGAAGGCAATTGCACTTTTTAGATGGATATACAAGATGCACAACATTCGTTCTTATTTAAAACATAGTAATATATCTAAATCTCCATTCAGATTTAGAATGGAAACTTATTTAAAATATTGTGGTTTTGAGCAATTCATTAAGGCTGACACTGAAATAATTTATACAACAAAATTTGATTCAGGAAAGTCTTATGAAATAAAATTTATTAAAAATAAGCTTTTAGGGACTGGTAACAACGAATTAATAAATGAAGAAGATATCTACTTTAATAAGATAAGTTTTATTTCTGAAACAAGAAATATAATACCTCTATGGGCTGATAAAGGCGCAACTTTTACAGGTGGTTATTTGGGGTTTTATTTTCATGAAGTATATAAAGATTTTGATTTAGCGTCTGAGACATTAAAAGAATTGGAGTTAAAATTTCTAAATTTAAAATTTGCTATCAAAAAAACTAATTCTGGGAAGAAATATACAATTCAATCGACAACAAATGAAAACAATGAAATAGATTTTAAGAATAGTTCTTCTGGTACTCAAACTTCTGTACCAATTTCATTAATTACGAAATATTTTTCTTCTAAATTTAATTTTGAAGATGCTTTTAATCGTTCTGTTTTGAATTATTTATCAAATACAGATAATTTGACTGATTTCAAGGCAATTAAAAACCTAAGTGAAATAAGTAAAAAAATATTTATTCATATTGAGGAGCCAGAATTAAGCCTATATCCTGACGCACAATGCCAACTTATAAATGATTTGGTAAATAAATGTTTTATATCAAATAATAATTCTATAGAATTATTTTTATCAACACATAGTCCTTACATTATTAATCATTTAAACCTGCTAATAAAAGCTTTCGACAAAGAAAAGCCTATTGATGGTGCTAAAATTAATTATGACAATTTAGCCGTTTACCAAGTTGTTAATGGCAAACTTGAAAATTTAGTTGCCAAGAATGAGAGGCTAGTAAATACAAATCCGCTCTCTGAAACAATTAACAATATTTATGACCAATATGCAGCACTTGATTAGTCTATGGAAGCATTATTAAGAGAAGATTTTACAACTCGCTACGGTTTGCAAATTTCAACTACAGCCAATATTAGTATAAGTACCACAGCTAGATATTTCGAAATTGAAGATGACGAACATAGAGAAATACAAATTCACCTTGTAGTTGGAAGTGGGATGGCTGCTTATCGAAATACAAATAGCTATCCTACAACAATTATTAATTATGATAAATTCATAACAGGATTACCACATGCATTTCAACAAGGAAAAAAAAGATGTGATTTAATAGTTCATACAACTAATCAAAGTCATTTCCTGCTAAATGAACTTAAAGATAGAAAACCAAAAGCTAAAGTTAGAACAAAATCTATTTCTCAATTATTATCATCATTAGAACTTTTAATGAATGTTCCATCAATAGCGACATTTGCGAGAACTCATACGAATCGACATTGTTGCTTTTTCAATAAACAATCAATGGGGCCACCATCCATTACTGCGACTACAGCATTTGGTAGATTAAGTGCATTAGTAAGTGGGGGGCTTAACACCCCAAATCCTGATATTGAAGCATTTGGTTTTGAATTTTGGGAATATTCGGGTAGCCAAGTTTATTCTTTATGAAAATGAACCGACTTTAAACCTTCAGGGTCTAATCTAAATACTAAGTACTAAATACTTTATACTATGCTTCTCTACTGCTACGATGCTTACTGCGGATGGTGCTACGGCTTTAGCCCAGTTATAAAAAAAATTGCTGAAACTTATAAAGATGTGTTGCCTATTGATGTATTAAGCGGAGGCATGGTACTGCCCGAAAAACCAACACATATAAGGGCTTCGGCAGGCTATATTGTAAGTGCCTATAAAAATGTAGAAGAGCTTACGGGTATAAAATTTGGAGAAGATTATTTGTGGCATATAAAAAACCCGGAAGAAAGTGATTGGCATCCAAGTTCTGAAAAGCCCGCCATAGCTATGTGTGTGTTTAAAGAATTTTATCCGGAGCGTGCAGTAGAATTTGCTTCAGATTTGCAACAAGCTTTATACAATGAAGGCAGAGATTTAACCGATGATGAAGCGTATCGTCATCTGTTAGAAAAATACAGCATACAACCAGAAACGTTTTATGAAAAACTAAAAAGCGAAGAATATAAAGAAATGGCGTATTATGAATTTTCTTTAATGAAACAATTGCAAGTAACTGGTTTTCCGTGTGTATTTGTACAAACAGGCGATACAAAGTTTCATTTAGTAGCAAGGGGTTATACAGATTACGAAACGGTGAAAGATAGAATTGATAAAGTGTTGGATGAAGTGTAAGTCTGCTATAAATAAAAATGTCCTTCAACATTAAATGAAGGACATTTTAAAATTTTTTGTAAAGGGCATTATCTATTTTCTGCAGCTACCAATTCTGCTTCTACTTTATTTTTATAATTTTTCATTTCTTTTTCAGAAAAAAGCAAGCTTAGCTTTTCATCTCTCTTAGAAATAATTTTAGCATATTCTTCTGATACATTATTGTTAGCAGAAGTAGCTTGCGCAGCTATGTTCTTTTTTGCAGTATAATATTCAAAAAATATTGGATAAGCTTTTCCAAGTACATTGTTAGCTATACCTTCAGCAGACAACCTCAACAAAGCTATCTTTGTAAGTGCATTTGGTTCTTTATTTTCAGTTGCTTGGGTAGTAGCCGCCGCCATTTGCTGTGCTTTTACACTGGTAGTTGTTATTGCCAAAGCAAATAAACAGAAGAAGAATTGTTTTTTCATTATTTGTTAGTTTTATAGATGTAAATTATTATTTTTTTTTGATATTATTCAAAAAAAATTAAAATCCAGCATTTGGGCCTCCTCTTGGTTGAACTATTCTGTTTATTTCATCTTTATTATCAGCCTTTGTACTTGGTTTTGCTTTTCCAAAGTTTTTTAAACTGTAGGTAAATGTAAGCATAAAGTATTGTTGTAATACCATGCTTTGCGCATCTTCAATGTAGCGTGCATCTATCGTTCTGTTAATGCTTTGGTTTTGTTTCAACAAATCAAATACAGACAATTTTAATTCACCAGCATTTTTCTTTAAAAACTTTCTACCAATGGCAGCATTCCAGATGCCAAATTTTTGATTAAAGCCTGCACTTAAGCCTGTATTGGTTTGGTAAGAAACATCGTTTTGCACAAACCATCCCTTTTTACTCAATAAATTTATTTGTAATCCTGCTACTTGGTTTACAAAATTATTTGCACCAGATATGCTACTGTTTGTTTGACTAAAATTAGCCGCATAAGAAATATTGTAATCTATATATTCGCTAATATTGCTCGCAAGAGAAAAGCCTGTATTGTAAACAGCATTATTGGTAAGTAAGGCAGTATTATTTATTTGCCCCGGTAATTGTTGGTAAGTAAAACCCACATTTAAATTTAAAGTAGTTTTTATAAATTTTAATGGCATGCTATAAGTTGCAAAACTTCTTGCGCTTCTGTATCCATTTAAGTTTACTGGTTTGGTAAGTTGTGTACCTTTCTTTAATTCAATGCCATTTTGCATGGTGGAATCTGAGGTAGGTACAAAAGTGGCATTGGTTATATAATCATTAGCCGTTTGTAAAAAAAAGCCTACAAAAAAACTATTAGAAGTTTTGGTGTTTGTATAAGCATACCTACTTCCCAAAAACTGGGTGTAAGATTGTTCGAGCGAAGGGTTGCCGGCACTTACCCTTAGTGGGTTAGCCAAATTTACTACATCTTGCAATTGTGTAACAGATGGAAAATTTGTACTAGCCCTGTAGAATATTCGTATGTTACCATACTTGGCTAACTTTTTACGAAACATTAAATTAGGTAAAAAGTTAGAAAAAGATTGATTCACATTTGTTTTGGTTGGAAAAATTCTATTGCTTTCCAATTTGGTAGTTTGATAACTTACACCAACTTGAAACTGTTGGTCTTTATTTGGTACAAAACGGTAAGTGATACCGCCGTTGTTTGTAGTGATGATGTTATCAAATTTATTAGAAAGCAATGGGTCAAATTGAGAATATTTTTGTCCATCAAAAGCAAAAGTTTGCTGGTCTGCCTTGCTCTTTTGTACCGATGGGTTATAATCAAATTGTAATTGAGATTTTTTGCTCAGCGGCTCAGTATACGCAATGGTTCCTCCAACAGTATTACCAGTATTTGCATTGTCATATAACTGGTTTAAAGAAGAATCTTTTACAAGAATATTTTTTACAAAGAATCTGTAATCCGCATCAGACGTGCTTTCCGAATTGTTCTTTGTAGTAGTATGGTTTAACCCAAAAGAAATAGATCTTCCTTTTTTTGCAAATGCATGTCTAAATAACAAGCTGTTTCTAATATTATAACCATCCCTATTTGAAATATTTTTACTTGCTGAAGTATTGGCAGTATCAAACAATTTTCCGTTTGCAGGTTGTCCAAAATAACTATTTATATCCGTAAAAGAAATCGCTTCATTTTTTTGAAAACTTATATTCGGTATAAAAAATAAACTATTACTTGAATCAAAGTTGTATTCTAATCTTAGGTTAATTCTGTGATTGGTATTGTTTGTATTGGTATTACTGTTTTGTTTGGTAAATAAACTAGTATCTTTTTGTTGTAAAAAAGTTTCTGTGTTTACAATTGATAGGTTGTTATTTCTACTTTGGTTGTAAAAATAGCTTCCTGCAACGGTTAGTTTTTTATTGTATTCGTTGCTAAAGTTTATACCAATAGCATTTGTTCTACTTATTCCGTTTGCTTGGCCCACATTAAAATCGTTTCCACCACCCATACCCCCACCTGGCCCCCCACGACCACCACCTGGAGGTCCACCACCGCCTGGCCCACCTCTACCACCACCACTGCCGCCACTTGTAACACCTAATAAATCTTGTGATGCAAAATTTTGTTGATTGATGTTATTAAAACTTCCAACCAAAGAAAGTTTTCTTAGATCTTTAAAAAAACTAGCATTGCCCCCAGCGTTGAACCTATCATTTGTACCAGCACCTGCGTAAATCCTCCCAAATTGCCCATTTTTTACAGACGCTTTTGTTACAATGTTTATGGCTTTTGTAGAGTTGCCATCATCAAAACCTGTAAGCCTTGCTTGGTCACTCAGCCTATCAAATACTTGTATTTTATCAACTGCTTCAGCATTTATATTTTTCAATGCTGCCGATGCATCATCGCCAAAAAAGTCTTTTCCATCAATGGTTACTTTTTTTACGGTTTCTCCTTGTGCGGTTACTGTGCCATCTTTTGCCACCGTAATACCTGGCATTTTTTTAATGAGATCTTCAGTTGTAGCATCTGGGTTTACTTTGTATTGGCTTGCACTAAATTGTGCAGTATCGCCTTTTTGCACGACAGGTGGCGTGCGAGATACGATGGTAACCGATGCAAGATTCTTTCCTTGTGGTACTAATTTTATGGTTGGTAGTGTTTTACTTTCATTCTTTGATGAAATAAACGAAATATACTCTTGATAATTTAACGTGTTTATTTTCACTATCAAACTATCGGGGTTAATATTAACAAACACAAAATCGCCTTCAGCAGTAGAAACGGTTTCCGCTACTAATGAAGAATCTTTTTGTTTTAACAATGAAACAATGGCTCCTGCTACTATTTTGTTGTCTGTTTTATCTACTATTTTTCCAGAAATATTTGCAGATTGTGCAAATGTGGCGATGTTGAAAAAAAATGCTGCAAATATAATTCCTACTAATTTCCTCATATAATCAATATCTATGTGTGTTTTGACGATACTATCCTCAAAAAGTTTAATTGCAAAGGTCTTTATTTTTTATGTTAAATACGATATATAGTTTAGCTGAGATTAGTTTTTTATAATTAATAAGCTAAATTGCACTCCTAAATTTTTTGGTTTTATGAGTTATAATAAAATTGTATCTGTTACAGGCCTTGGTGGCTTGTACGAATTGGTGTCTTCTAAGGCAGATGGTGGAATAGTACGTTCGTTGGAAGATAAATCAACAAAGTTTGTTAGCAATCGTATTCATAGTTTTTCTCATTTGGAAAGCATAGAAATTTTTACAAAAGAAGACAATGTAAATCTTACAGAAGTGTTTTTGGCAATGAAAGCCAGTAAAGAAAAGAAGCCTGATGCAAAGGCAGATAATGCAGCCATAAGAACATACTTTGAAAAAGTATATCCCGATATGGATTTTGACAGGGTATATGCAAGCGATATGAAGAAAATGGTGAAGTGGTCTGATATTTTAGACAAAGCTGGGATTGAAATAAAGTTATCTGAGCAGCCAGCAGGTGAAGAAGTGGTGGCAGGTGAAGAAAAGCCAGTCGTAGAAAAGAAAGCAGCAGTAAAATCTGTTACACCAAAAGCAGCTGCTATAAAAAGTGGCCCTGCAAAAAAAATAAATACACCGAGAAAGATGGCGTAATAGATTTTAGATGTAAAGATTGCTGATTTAAGATTTTTGTTATGCAATTCGTGTTTCATTTAGATGGCTACATTTTTTGTAACTATCTAAATGAAATTTCTTTTTACAACGAACCCTGAAAGGGTTCACTTTGAGTAATCATGGGTGAAACCCATGGGAATAAACCCAAGTGCTCATCTCAATACTAAGTACTCAATACTAAATACTAAAAAATGTACACAGCAGATATAAAAAAATTACAACGTCATTTTCTTCCTCAAGACTTTACAGTTACAGACTGGGTGGTGCTTGAGCCATATTTTAAAACATTGCTTGAACAAGAAATAACAAGCAAAGAAAGTGTAGAAAAATGGTTGCTTGATATGAGTGAGCTGGAGGCAGCTGTGAATGAAGATGCTTGCTGGCGACAAATAAAAATGACCTGCGACAATGAAAACAAAATATTGGAAGAGGCGTTTAATTTTTATTGTACAGAAATAGAGCCGCACATAAAACCTTATGGTGATTTGTTAAATAAAAAATTATTATCATCGCCCTTTTTGAGTGAGCTAGATGAAGCTACGTATCATACATACATAAGGAGCACAAAGAAGAATATTGAATTGTTTAGAGAAGAAAATATTCCTGTACAAGCCGAAATATCGGTACTGCAACAACAGTATGGGCAAATAACTGGCGCTATGATGGTAACGGTAAATGGAGAAGAATTTACCCTACAACAAGCTGCCAAGTTTTTAGAAAACGAGGATAGAAACTTACGTGAAGATGTATATAGAAAAATACAAACACGTAGGTTGGAAGACAAAGAAAAATTGAATGAACTGTACGATACTTTAATTGGCTTGCGCAATAAAGAAGCCACAAATGCAGGTTTTGATAATTACAGAGATTATCGTTTTAAAGAATTGGGCAGGTTTGATTATACAAAAGAAGATTGTTATAAATTTCATGATGCTGTAAAGCAATATGTAATGCCCCTGGTAAATGACATTTATAAAAAGAAAAAAGCAAAGCTTGGGCTAGAAACCCTTCGCCCATGGGATTTGGAAGCCGAGCCTGCAGGTACAAAACCGCTTCGTCCGTTTAAAACGGGAGAAGAGTTGTTGCAAAAATCAGTGGAGTGTTTTACAAAATTGCGCCCTTTTTTTGGCGCATGCTTGCAGCGTATGAAAGATATGCAGCACATGGATTTGGAAAGTAGAAAGGGCAAATCTCCTGGTGGGTATAATTGTCCACTAGCTGAAAGTGGCGCACCATTTATTTTTATGAATGCCGCGGGGCAAATGGGTGATGTAACCACCATGGTGCACGAAGGTGGGCATGCCATACATTCTTTTTTAGCACACCCTTTGCCGCTTACTGGTTTTAAAGAATACCCAATGGAAATTGCCGAAGTGGCAAGCATGGCTATGGAATTGTTTAGCATGACACATTGGGAAACATTTTTTGATGATGCTACCGATCTTGCAAGAGCAAAAGAACACCAACTAGAAAGAACGATTACCATTTTTCCTTGGATAGCCATAATAGATAAATTTCAACATTGGGTATATGAGCATGCTACGCATACCCATGAAGAACGCACGGCTGCATGGGTGGCTACGGTAGCAGAATTTACAGACAATGTAATTGACTACAGTGGGCTAGAAGCCTTTAGGCACAATGCTTGGCAGAAGCAATTGCATTTATACGAAGTGCCATTTTATTATATTGAATATGGTATTGCACAGCTAGGTGCTATTGGCATGTGGATGCAGTACAAACAAGATGCTGAAAAAGCATTGGATAATTATTGCACAGCCCTTAGCCTTGGAGGCACAAAAACACTACCCGAGTTATACAAAGCTGCAGGGTTGGAATTTGATTTTAGTCCAGAGAAAATAAAAGTGTTGATGGATTTTGTGAAAGGGGAGATGGGGTGATAACTAGTTTTTAATCAATGGTTATAATGAGACAAATAATATTATCACCACTTGTTGATAAATTAAAAATTGAAATTATGACTTTCTATTTTTAAATATTCCTATTTTCGTTTTACAAAACAAAAAAATAACACCTCAAAAGTTAATCTAGGGATTACGGAGTTTGGACCTCAACCTGACTTCTTTCTATTGGTGATATTTCTAGAGTTAAAAACTGACATTTAATTAGCACCACTGCAATGGTGCTTTTTTATTTCTCTATTGAGAACAATATTACAAATCATTTTATAGAAATAATTCTAATAGTTTTTCACACAATGTTTACAAACAAGCCTAATGCAATACGGACATAGGATGCAGCATTTTTTAGAAGTTTTCCACGTAGATAATACACATAATATGGATAACTTTTT
>JAYSWO010000259.1:0-1690 GCA_043717975.1 Ferruginibacter sp.
CTACTTTTCAAGCAACTTTCAATGGCAAATTATTGAAAGTTTATTAACTTTCAAACGAAAGTCGAAACATAATTTAAGACAAATATGGGAAGCCATATGCTATCTTACAAAAACAGGTTGTCAATGGCGGCATTTACCAAGTAATTATCCACCTTGGGAAACTGTTTATTGGTATTTTAGAAAATGGACTTTAGAAGGAATAATAGAAGTAGCACATCAACAATTACGTAAAGCGTTAAGAAAAAAGAGTGGTAAAAATGAATCGGCGAGCTTAGGTATTATCGATAGCCATAGTGTAAGAATGAGTTCAATAAGCGGACAACAAAGAGGTATAGATGGCAATAAAAAAATAAAAGGAAGTAAGCGACATATTATTGTAGATACGATGGGTTTAATAATATGTGTAGTAGCTCACGCCGCTAATATACACGATAGTAAAGGAGCAAAAGAAGTATTTGATTGTTTATATGATTTACGTTTTGATGAAGAAAAGTTAGAAAAAATATTAGCAGATGGTGGATACCAAGGAGAAATAGCCGATTACTTAAAAGAAAAAATGAATATAGCTTTAGAGGTTGTTAAACGTAATGATAAAAACAATTGGGAGGTTATTCCCAAACGTTGGATTGTAGAAAGAACATTCGCATGGCTATTAAATTTTAGAAGATTAGTAATGGATTATGAAAGAACTAAAGAATCAGCTATTAGTTTTGTTTATATAGCAATGCTTAACCTGATGGGTAAAAAATTTAATTATCTCAAACAGCTTCTTATAATTTTTCTTTACATAAGTCAAAACTTTGGTGGGCAATTCTTTTGTCTTTGTGGCTACTTCACTTTCAGTCATTTTACCGTCTGTAGAAAATAATGCACTCATATCTTTCCCGTCCATTTTAAAACCTGCTTCGTATTGTCCATCTTCTTTTTCCCATTTAGCTTTTGCACCTACAAATTGTTTTGCAAATGCTGCTTTAAACGCTGCGGGTACTTTTGCTGCTGGCATTTTTTGTGCATGCGCACTTAAACCAATTAATCCAAATAATGCAAATGATAAAATTTGTTTTTTCATTTTTGTAGTTTTTATATTTCTAATAATTTAAACTCACTCCAACGCCAATCCCCATATCACTATCATAATGCGAAGACAAAGAAATATTTTTGCCTGCAATGTACCTTATTCCTGCCATATATTCTTTATCTGTATTTACCATAAAA
This sequence comes from Ferruginibacter sp., assembly GCA_043717975.1. Taxonomy (GTDB): domain Bacteria; phylum Bacteroidota; class Bacteroidia; order Chitinophagales; family Chitinophagaceae; genus Ferruginibacter. Next base: position 1,216 of record JAYSWO010000259.1, read on the forward strand.
CTAAAACGCAGCCTTTTACTTATAGGTACATCTTCTCGCATTAATTGCAATCGTATATTTCCATCGGTATAGATTTCTGTTTGAAATTTTACCAACATTGGTAAAGTATATTCTAAACCGATACTTAATTGTGTACGACTATCTTTTGAATTGGTTTGTGCAAAAAGATTTTTTTCTTGTTCATCTATTCCTAATTTTCTATATCGCCAATCAAATCCAATAAACGGCATTACCCATTGCATTTTTCCAATGTATCTTCCAATATGCGTTTCTGTTTCATAACCATGCATATCATGAAAACCCAAGCGCCACTCTGTTCCAATACTCCATCGTGTATTGCTCAACATGACCATACCATCATTTCCATTTGTTGCAACATCATTTTCACCCATAAAATGAAAACGCCTATCATCTGCAAATAATTTTCGCTTTGCTAGTTTTGCATTTGGTATTTCAGGATTTGGCGCTTGGTCTT
>JAYSWO010000260.1:0-4301 GCA_043717975.1 Ferruginibacter sp.
AGTAAAATAAAAAAATGAGCGATAAAAGAGCAACAACCCTAGGAGAATTAAAAAAAAGCGGCTACACCCCAAAGTCCATTAAAGATGAAATAAGAGAAAATCTTATCATAAAAATTAAAGCAAAAGAAAACCCCTTCCCAGGTATAATGGGTTATGAGGATACAGTAATTCCTGACACAGAGCGTGCATTGCTCAGCAGGCACAATATTCTTTTTTTAGGTTTGCGTGGCCAAGCAAAAACACGTATGGCCAGGCAAATGGTGGAGTTATTGGATGAATATATTCCTGTAGTAAGTGGTAGTGAAATAAGTGACGACCCACTACAACCCATATCAAGATATGCTATAGATTTAATTGCAGAAAAAGGAGATGATACGCCCATAGATTGGCTACACCGCAGCAAACGGTATGGAGAAAAATTGGCAACACCAGATGTAAGTGTGGCAGATTTGATTGGAGATATTGACCCCATAAAAGCGGCAAACTTAAAACTAGATTTTGCTGATGAGCGTGTGTTGCATTATGGTATTATTCCGAGAAGTAATCGTGGTATTTTTGTAATAAACGAATTGCCCGATTTGCAAGCACGCATACAAGTATCGTTGTTTAATATTTTAGAAGAAGGCGATTTGCAAATACGAGGTTTTAAATTGCGTTTGCCCCTTGATGTGTTGTTTATTTTTACGGCTAATCCGGAAGATTATACAAACCGTGGAAGTATTGTTACGCCATTGAAAGATAGAATTGAAAGTCAGATTTTAACGCACTATCCAAAAACATTGGAAACTGCCTTGCAAATTACAGAGCAAGAAGCAAGCATAAACGATGCACAAAAAGAAAAAGTAATTGTAAGTGATCTTATAAAAAGATTGATAGAGCAAGTAGCATTTGAAGCAAGAGAAAGCGAATTTGTAGATAAGAAAAGTGGCGTAAGTGCAAGGCTTACCATTGCTGCGTATGAAAATGCGGTGAGTGCTGCAGAGCGCCGAGCCATTATAAACGACGAAGCTACCACACATGTTTGGCTGAGCGATTTAAATGGTATTATTCCATCCATAACAGGAAAAATAGAATTGGTGTATGAAGGCGAACAAGAGGGACCTTATCAAGTTTCGTTTAATTTATTGGAGAAAGCCATTCGTACTCAATTCAAACAGTATTTTCCTGACCCAGATACGTTGAAGAAAAGAAAAACCAAGGAGCCACAAGAAAATCCGTACAAAGCCATTACAAGTTGGTTTGATGCAGGCAATGCGCTCAATTTATTTTTAGAAACTAAGGATGATGATAAAATACAAAAGCTGTACAAAGTAAATGGCTTGCACGCTTTGGTGAAAAAACATTATAACGCTTTAAATGAAAAAGAAACGGCATTGTTAATGGAGCTTGTACTGCACGGACTTGCAGCGCACTCGCTCATTAGCAAGAAGTTTATAGATGGTAAAATAGAGTTTAAAGATTTAATGGGCAGTATGCTCAATATGGGCAGCGAGCATTTTAGTGAAGAAGATTTTAATGAGGATGATTTTAATTGATTGGAGTTTTAGCTAAGAGGTCAAAAGAGGAAAAGAGAGGATTTTAAAATTGAAATCCTCTCTTTTAAATTTGTGGTTCATCAAACAATATTTACTTCTCTATGCAACTCTACATCAAACATTAATTTTACAGAGTTGATAATTTTTTCGCTTAATTGTAATATCTCCTCTCCTATTGCATTGCCATAATTTACGAGTACCAATGCTTGTTTTTCGTGGCAGCCTGCATCGCCTTTTCTATAACCTTTCCAACCGCATTGCTCTATTAGCCAACCTGCGGCTAGTTTTGTTTCGGTTTCTCCTACTGCATAGCCCACAATATTCGGAAATTGATTTTTCAGTTTTTCAAATTGTGTATTTTGTATGGTTGGGTTTTTAAAAAAACTACCTGCATTGCCAATCATTTTTGGGTCAGGCAATTTGCTTTGCCTAATATTGATAACCGCATTGGATATGGCTTTTATACTTGGCGATTGTACCCCCATTTTTTCTAATTCCATTTCTATAGCGCCATACGATGTATTGTAAAGAGGAATTTTATTTAAACGAAATGTAACAGACGTAATAACAAACTGCCCTTTGTATTTATTTTTAAAAATACTTTCCCTATACCCAAATGCACAATCGTTTTTTGAAAAAGTTACCCGTTTTTTATCTGCTATACTGTACGCTTCTAATTCATGAAATACATCTTTTATTTCCACACCATACGCACCAATATTTTGCATAGGGCTTGCACCTATACTACCTGGTATGAGCGATAAATTTTCAACTCCTGCAAAATTATTATTGATGCAATACAACACAAACTCATGCCAACCCACACCTGCGCCAGCTCGTACATACACATGCGCATCGTCTTCGTTTATTTTTTCTATGCCTGCTATTTCGTTTTTGAGTACAAGCCCATCGTAGTTTTTTGTAAAAAGTATATTACTGCCACCTCCGAGGATAAGATGATGCTCTTTTTGCTTTTCCAATATTTCTGCCAACACATCTGCATTCGCAAAGGCAGCAAAATATTTTGCCATTACATGTATGCCAAATGTATTAGACGGTTTTAAAGAAAAATTTTCGGTTAATTGCATGGCGCAAATTATTGAAAGAAATTTAAAAGGGTGGGATTAAATTGTTTGAATTGGAAAATTGAATTCGTTTTTTTGTTTTACACTTAATTGAGATTTTTAGATTCCTCCACTGGCGCATTTGTGCGGCATTGCAAACGTGCTGAAGGGTATATGTGCCTGGTTATAAGGCTTATTCTAATTTGCCGAAAGCCAAAGCACTTAACTCTAGCATCATTTCTGCCTAGTTTTTTATATCTGCGCCAAACAGAGAGAGCTTAATTAAAATCTACTTCTGCAGTTTCTAATTCTGTTAATAAATCTTCATACAATTCAACTATATCTTTCTCACTTACGCTTTTTTCAAGTAGTTCAATAATCCTAAATCTGTCAATGATAGCTGCTGAATGAAGATGTGTGGGGTTGAACCAATTATTATTTAGTTCACGAAAAGATTTTGGTATAAAGTGAAATAATTGAAAGTCGTTTTTGAATTGAATGAAATTTCGCCATTTATTTATATTGACATCAAATAATTTATCTTCCCAATCATTTCCACAGGCACATTGGGCAAAATACATTGGAAGCATATGTAAATTATCAGCAAAAGAAACCCAAGCAACCCAATCCAAACCTCCATCACCAACATTATTAATACCTGCTGTTCTTGGCGTGAATTCACTATTTATATTTAGTCGCAAATTTCTTGATAATGTATCTACTTTGTTATATAAAAGATGGCTTGTTTGCTCACCATTTTCATTGGTTGGCCCACCAGCTCCAAAAAATTCTTTTGTGGCTATTTGAGGAATTAATAAACCAAATGGCTGTTCGCATAAACGCTCGAACCTATGTGTTATTTTATAAGCAAATCCTCCTTCACGAGTAATAACTCTAATCAAAGACGAAATCAGTAGAATAATATAAATTTTATTTTTATCAGTTAACTCGTTTAGTAAAGTAATAGAATGTCTATTGTCAATTTCAAATGGATAGTAGTCGCTAACAATTGTTCTTCTACATTTCATATAATCTACTACTCCTATAATTGCAGTTTTAATTCTTTGTTCTTCTTCGGGGTCGGTATCGCCCTCATATTGGTCTTCTGCAATCTTGTCAATGTTTGCAGTTACAATTTTTCTTCCCATTGGATTTATCTGACGTAATGCTTTTTTTGCATCATCATCATTTTCGTCTAATAATCTGTCTTTAATCGTTTCAACGCTAAGCTTCTTATCAGGATGAAGCATAGTTAGTAATTCTATGTAGTCCGCCCAAACATTATAATCGGTTTCCTGCTTAGGTAATTCAATTTTACTTTTATCTAAGTAGGGCATATTATTCTTCGGTTACTTGTGTTCTAAATTTATTTTGTCTAATTGTTTTTTTCAAATGAGCAGCAATAAGTTCGGCTGAACTAACTATTTCCTCTAAAAGGTCTTCATCTTTTTTTATTGGATTTTTTGCTTTATGAATTAGTTTTTGGGCTTCGTTTAAATTTGCGTTTGCTTCATTTAAGTAATAGCGAATATTGTCGTCAGATAAATCGGTAAGTTCCGCAGCTTCAGTAATAGACTTTCCATCTTCAATAAATGCTTTTTTTGCTTCTTCGTTTTGAAGAATTTTATTGAGAAGTCTTAGATTTCTATTATCACCAATTCTTGTTCGTCCTGTTTCTGTAATTTGGTATAACCACTTTGTT
>JAYSWO010000027.1:0-16022 GCA_043717975.1 Ferruginibacter sp.
AGATGAATAAACACCTCCTGATGTGCCCGTTCTTGTAACCGTAACCGTGGCTACAATACTACAATAAGGTGAGCCTGCATAAGCAATGGTAGCAGCAGGTGCAGCGGTGATAGTAACATTTGCTGTAGTTGTAAACAATGGATTGCATGCACCATTTGCAGCAAGCGTATAAGTAACTACATAATTGCCCGCAGTACTTGCAGCCAAATTTATTGCACCAGTTGTTCCATTAATAGATAAACCAGTAGTAGAAGAATATACACCGCCCGTTGTTCCAGTAAAAGTGGCATTTGCCGTGCCTGCATTACTACAAAATGGAGAACCAGCATAGCTTAATGTAGCTGCTTGCGGTTGTACAAATAAATATCTACTAAATACAGGGTAATGGTCTGTAGTTGTGTTGCCATAATTGGGTATAAGTCCTGCTACATCTGTAAGTATAGCGGCAGACCCAGGCATATAAGAGCATTGCATTTCGTTAGAAAGCATTACATGGTCTATTACATCATTATAACTTACCGTTGATTTTTTTCCTGCAAGGCTTAATGCCAAAGTAGGAGAATTAAAATTAGCAACATCATCTGTAAATTGTTTGTACGATGATAGTTTTGGATTAATGCCAGCAGTAATAGTTGAATCTAAATCATCATTAAAATCGCCTAAGAAAATAATATTATCGTTAGGATAAAAAGTATTTAAATGAATGCGCAATGAATCGTTGCCAGCTTTTCTACGTGCATATGAGGTAAGCGTAGGAGATGTGTTTGCTTTGGCATGTACAATTACAAAACGAATTTGTTTGGTAACCCCATTTAATGTGGTAGTACCTGTAACCATAAATGGAAAACGACCACTTGCATACCAGTTGTAAGCAGGGTTTGTTAAATCTGCCGCACTGTTAATACCGGCTGATAAAAGCGCCTGGCTTGTAAGACCAGCTGGAAACAAAGCAGTCTTATACACCAATCCTAATTTTTGAGCATCCGCTAAAGTGCCTGCACCTGCTTGGTTAGGATTTGTATAAGAACCATAGTTTGATAATACATAAGAATAGCCAGGCATTTGACTCACAATATTTGCCAAGCGAGGTTCGCTAACTACTTCTTCCAAAGCATACACATCAGCACCCACATTTTGCAAAATTGTTTTTATATTTTGCTCTTGTAAGTTTTTATTACTTGGTCCAAGCGTTGTACTACCAAACCATTCAATATTCCAGTTTACTACTTCTAAAGTTGTAGCAGCATCTATACTATTCCCTTTTAAAATTAAGATAGTGTCTGCAACTGTAGGCGTACTTATCGTTAAGTTGCCTGTGTAAGAAACCGTTGCTGCCGTAGGTGCAAATTGAATATACACCGTTTGATTAATGTTATTTGCTTCTACTTGGGTATATGAAATACTAGGCGTAAAACTTCCGTTTGTTTTTGATAATAAAAAATTACCAGTAGCGGTTAACGTAACGCCTCCAGTAATATCATTTCCTGTAAAGTTCATTGTTTTTACTAATGTGCTTGCGTTTGCTACATAGCCAAAATTTACTTCACTCGTATTAGGAGTAAGTGTAGCAGGTGGTGGTGTAAGTGAGTTGTCTATTTTCACATCATCCAATGTCCACCTTGCGCCATCATCGTCAGTAGAATTATATACAAATGCTATGTAAGTATTAGCTGTTTTGTATGCAGATAAGTTGATATTTTGGCTAAGTTTCCAAGCATCAGATGTTTGCAAAGGGAAGCTGCCATTTATGTCAATCCATGTGGCAGCACTTGGATTTCCAGTACCTGAATAATTAGTAGATACCCTTAGTTTTAAAGGTGCTCCGTTAAAAGCAGTTCTACTCCAAAATGATAATAAAGGATAAGTAGTAGAAACTAAATTTAAAGATGGAGAAATTAACCAATCTTCATTGATAACATTAGACCCGCTAGCAAAACCATTTATTTGCACACCACTCGGAGCAGTTGCTGTAGGAGATGGATTTGTATTGTTATGCCCAAAAGTAGTACAAGCCCACACCTGCGCACCTGTTACACTGTATTGCGAAAATCCATTGGTAAGTGCAGCTGTACAAGTATTAAAATCTGCTATATAAATAGCCGTACCTGTTGCAAAATTCCAAGTGGTATTTCCTGTTATTCCTGCAAAATTATTATTAGCTAAATCTTTAAAAGCAGTTGCACCTATTTCTACATAATAACCAGTACTTAATAGCAATGAGTTTATAGTTATTGTTGCGGCATTACCTGCTACAGAAACCACACCGGTTGTTACGTCAACAGTTTGTACAATACTATTATCACTTAATTTTTTTACAACAATATTGCCCGTTCCTTTTGCAACACCTTCACTAAAAACAATGTTTAAAGAAGTACCTATGGATACATTTGTTGCATCATCAGCAGGTGTAAGTGTTGTAACAGTTGGAGGCGTCACATCTGCACCGCCACCGCCAACGCTTATATTGTCTATTGCAAAACTTGGTCTTGCACCGCCACCAGTTACTTGTCTGCTTGCCCAGCGAAGTTGCACCACGGGTTGATTATCGCATGCAGCAGGTAGGGTAATGGTTTTCGTAACTAAATTTTGTGGCGTAGTTATAGCCGTTGTTTGTGTGGTTGTGTTGTTTTGATATTCTATGCCGGTAAGGTTTGTAAAATTACCAGCATTACCCACTCTATATTGTAATGTAATTTCATTTACACGGGTGTTTGTCGTTCCATCATACGGATTTCTAATCGTCATCACATCATAACTCACAGGTATATTACTTTGCCCCGTGGTTACAACTGCCACTACTAGACCAAGGTCAAGTGAACCAGTATTTAAGAATCCAAGTTTGCCTACATAGTTATTTATGTTGCCACTATTTGTAGCAGCAGTTGCGCCAGTTACAAGTACTCTATCTAAAGCAGCAGGTGCCACGTTAAATGTGCTACCAGGTATGGTAGAAATTGTCCAACCTTGCCAGCCAGCAGGATAAGCAGCCGCTAAGCTTGCAAAATCTTGTGTGTATGGTAATGCTTGTGCGGTTGGGTTTGTTTGCGCATTTGTACACAATGTTACGAGCAGCAAAAGGAATGAGTATATAATTCTCATGAGAGTTTATTTTTAGGCGGCAAAAGTAGGGTAAAATATCGCTCCACAATCCCCATTTTGGTAACAAAACATTTCCTTAACCATTTCATTTTACTGTGTAAAATTATTTTGTTGTTTACGGGCTGAAAAGCAATGGTTTGGCTTAAGTGGCAAGTTTAACCAGAGTTTATCGAAGGGCTCCGTTTGGCGATAAATCTTTTGCCTGTCCCTATATTTTTGTTGGGGTATCATCTACCCAAATATAAATTGACTAAAAGATTGATAAAATTGCAAACCTTTAAGGTCTTATCAGAGTTTGTATAGTAATAATGTTCGAAAAGACTTTATAGGTTTTTGCAATGACTTTACATGAATAAAAACTTTGAATTCTAATCAAACAAAAACAGTGCATCTGTGGCAAAATAACGCATGACAGTTTTTCCGCTCACCACACGTGGTACTCTATTTGTTATCTTATAATCTCAATCTCAAAAAACACATTTTTATATGCAAAAAGGCAGTATTAGGGTACAAACGGAGAATATCTTCCCTATCATTAAGAAATTTCTTTACAGTGAACATGACATTTTTATTCGTGAACTTGTCAGTAATGCAGTAGATGCTACACAAAAATTAAAAACTTTATCTTCTATTGGAGAGGCAAAAGGCGATCTCGGTGAGTTGCGCATTGACATTACCTTAGATGCTGCCAATAAAACGTTGACTATTAGTGATCGTGGCGTGGGTATGACAGAAGAAGAAGTAGATAAATACCTAAACCAAGTAGCATTTAGTGGTGCAGAAGAATTTTTAGAAAAATACAAAGGGCAAAATGAAAATAATATTATTGGACATTTTGGGCTAGGGTTCTATTCATCTTTTATGGTGAGCGAAAAAGTAGAAGTCGTTACCAAAAGTTTTAAAGAAGGTGCTACAGCCGTTCGTTGGGAATGTGACGGTAGCCCAGAGTTTTCTTTAACGCCGGCCGAAAAAGAACACAGAGGTACAGATATCATTTTGCACATAAACGAAGAAAGCAAAGAGTTTTTAGATGTATATAAAGTGAAATCTACTTTAGAGAAATTTTGTAAGTTTTTACCAGTTCCTATTTTCTTTAAAGATGTAAATGAAAAAGTAGAAGAAGTTAAAGAAGTAAAAGAAGGAGAAGAGCCTGCAGAACCGATCGTGCCAAAACCATTAAACAACACTACGCCGGCATGGACAAAAAAACCTGCTGACCTTACCAAAGAAGATTACGAAAATTTTTATAGAGAATTATATCCTTACAATGAAACACCTTTGTTTTGGATACATTTAAATGTGGACTATCCTTTTAATCTTACAGGTGTATTGTATTTCCCAAAGATTAAAAATAGTTACGAAATACAAAAAGACAAAATTCAATTATACAGCAACCAAGTTTTTGTAACCGACGAAGTAAAAGATATTGTTCCAGAATTTTTAATGTTGTTACAAGGGGTAATTGATAGTCCAGATATTCCGCTAAACGTTAGTCGTAGCTATTTACAAGGCGACCCTAATGTAAAAAAGATAAATGCGCACATCACTAAAAAAGTTGCAGATAAATTAGAAGAATTATTTAAACAAGAAAGAGCAGAGTACGAAAAGAAATGGGAGAGCCTTGGTTTGTTTGTGAAGTATGGTATGATGACGGACGATAAGTTTTTAGAAAAAGCTAATAACTTTTTTGTGATGGAAGATACCACTGGTAAATTTCATACAAAAGAAGAATATGTAACTGCTACCGCTTCACAAAAAAACAAAGATGGTAAGCAAGTTATTTTATATACTACCAACCCTGTACAGCAAGATGCATATATACAACAAGCCATTGCAAAAGGATATATTGTTGTAAAAGCCGAAACCCTTGTTGACGCAGCTTTCATTAATACTGTAGAAATGAAATGGAATGATTTTGTTTTTACAAGAGTAGATGCAGATATTGCTGATAACTTAATAGATAAAACGGATGGTGCTGAAAGCGTATTAACAAAAGATGAATCTGAAAAGCTAAAAACATTGTTTAGCCAACCACAAGAAGGCTTAAATATAAATGTAGAAGTAAAAGGATTGAGCACAGATGCAACACCAGTAACCGCTACACGGCCTGAGCAAATGCGTCGTATGAAAGATATGGCAGCTACTGGGGGCGGCATGGCTGCGTTCTATGCACAAATGCCAGATGAAGTAGCATTAACTGTAAATGGCAATCATCCAATATTTAAAAATATTTTAGCAGAGGCCGATGCGCCACAACAAGAAAAGCTAGTGAAAAACTTAGCTGACTTAGCATTGCTTTCTCAAGGCTTATTAACAGGAAAAAATCTTACACAATTTATTAGTAGGAGTGTGGAGTTGATGGAGAAGTAGTGAATGGTTGAAGGTTCAAAGTTCAAAGAACATGTCAAAGTTCAATGTCAAAATTCAATGTTCAAAGTTCAATGTTCAAAGTTCAATGAAATTTAGTTTTGCAATTTATAAATTAAGGACCTGCAAGTATAAAAGTTTGCAGGTTTTTTTTCTTCCAACCCCAACGCGGTTCACTTTGAGTATCCATGGGTGTAACCCATGGACTTCGTAAATAAGGCGCAGCATTATTTTACGAAGACACTGCCCTCCAAATAATGCATCTTCTTGCTATAAAAAACTTCTTCATATCCCCACTCTAGTAAAACATGTTTCTCTAAAGGATTAATATAAATAATCGTCATAACCCTTGGGTTGTTTTCTAAACTTGTTTCTATATTTTCCATTACACCGCTCATTATTGTTTCATCAAATGGGTTAAACATAAAAATACAATCTATATCTTCATCAATATCAAAATAAAAAGCATCGTTGTTGTATATTTCAAAATCTGTAGTAGAATATTTTTCTTTTGTAACAGCCATATTTTCTTTAGCATGTAAGAATAATTCTTTTGATAATTCTATTCCACTTACTTTTTTTATTCCATAAAATGCCGCTACACACATGGCTCTAGCTTTGCCACAGCCAATATCTAAACAATGATTAAAAGTTTCAATTTTTACTTCTTCAAAAAATTGCTCAAGCACATCGTATGATACAGGCATGTAGATGGTTGCATGAGAAATGTCAATTCCTTTTTTTTCTAATTTTTTTAAATTATCTGCACCGGTAGTATTTATGCCATATTTTTTTTCGCCACGTATTTCATTGCGTAATATGTGCCAAGCAATTGGGATGTTCCAATTAGATGCTATATAGAGAAAGTATTTTAAAAATTTCATTATTTACATTTAAAAAGTATTTCTTTCATTGCTTAGCAATAAAATTTTATTTGCTACTAAGGCTCAAAGGCACATTTTTATTGCTTCGCAAAGGGATATTTGCCCCTGAGCAGGTAAGGCGTTTTATTTTTTTATCTCAAAAAAACTTAAGTCGGGGTTAAAAATGCTTCGCATTTTAGTGGGAGGCTTAATCAACTTATAAACCATTCAACTATTCAACCACATTCAACAACTTTCAACTTTCACTGCTCCTCACATCCACCACCATCAACTGTAAACTCTTATTACCATTCCACACATTTTCATCTATTTTAAAAACAATATCTACAGGTTTATTATTCATGAGCAATGGAAATTTATCAGCCATGTTAAAACCAATGCCATTTAATATTGTTTCATGTTGTTTCACTACAAATTTTAAATGTGCTTCTTTTACAATTTTGCTATATCCAAAATCTGTACAGTTTCTTGCTACAAAAGTAGGCCGCATATTTTCAGGGCCAAATGGCTCCATGCGGCAGATTATATTGTAAAAATTCTCCGTTATTTCTGTAAAATTTATTTCCGCATCAATCACAATTTCGGGTATTAATAAGTGTTCGGGTATCGTGGCTGAAACGACTTCTTCAAAACGTTTGGTGAAAGCAATTAAATTTTCAGGAAGCATTGTAAGACCCGCTGCAGCGAAGTGTCCGCCATAAGCCATCAATAAATCTTTACATTCATATATGGCTTCATACAAATTAAAACCGGGTACACTTCTTGCGCTACCTGCAATGTAGTCTCCACTTTTTGTAAGTACAATGGTTGGGCGGTGATAATGTTCAATCAATCTACTTGCTACGATGCCTACTACACCTTTATGCCAATGTTCACTATAGACAACACAAGTTTTTTTATTTTGTAACAATACATCCTCGCCAATCATTTGTAAAGCATCTTCTGTAATGCTACTATCAGCTTCTTTTCTTTCTTTATTATCGGTATGTAAAATCTCCGCAAAAGCTTTGGCTTTTTCTACATCTTTTTCTATAAATAATTGTACCGCTTTTTTTGCATCATCCATTCTGCCCGCTGCATTTACACGAGGAGCTATTACAAAAACCACATTGGTAATTGTCATTATTTTCGTAATGCCACCTAGCTCCATTAATGCTTTTATACCAGGTAGCGGATTGGTGTTTATTTTATGCAAACCAAAAAATGCAAGAATGCGATTTTCGCCCGTCATGGGTACGATATCTGCTGCTATTGCACATGCTACTAAATCTAAATAGTTATACAGTTTTTCTTCAGGTAAAGTGTAATAAGAGGTAAGCGCCGTCATCAATTTAAAACCCACTCCACAGCCACACAATTCTTTGTAAGGGTAATTACAATCTATTTGTTTTGGATTAAGCACTGCAACTGCTTTTGGTATGGTAGCACCAGGTAAATGATGGTCACAAATAATAAAATCTATACCCAATGTATTTGCATAATCAATAAGCTCAACAGATTTTATTCCACAATCCAAACATATAATTAATGTAAAATTATTAGCAGCTGCAAAGTCAATACCCATCTTACTTACACCGTATCCCTCTCTATAACGATGCGGAATATAATAATCTAATTTTTCATTACCATATATTTCACATAAAAAACTATACATGCTTGCTACAGCAGTTGTACCATCCACATCATAATCTCCAAAAACCAATATTTTTTCTTGTGTAGAAATGGCTTTATCAATTCTAGCAACTGCCTTTTCCATATCTTTCATAAGATATGGATTGTGCAAATTTTTTAACGATGGTAAAAAATATTCTTTGGAATTATCGTATGTATCAAAATGCCTCTGCGTAAGAATTTTGCAAATTGTTTTGCTCACTTTTAATTGCTCGTAAAGTGTATTTACTTTTTGCTCATCGTAGGGTAGTATGTTCCATCTTTTCTGCAAGGGCAATTAATATTTTCTATCTGTTGTGTAGCGTACAAGCGAAGCAAGTGCATCGCTTACGTCCGATGAAGGATATTGTTTTAAAATGTTTAATGCTTCATCCCTGTATTCAAACATTTTTTGTTCGGCATATTTTATTCCACCTGTTTTTACAACAGTTTCAATTACCCACTTTACTTTTTCTTTATCTGTATTATTATTCTTAACAATGTACGTAATGTCTCTTTTGGTTTGCTTATCTACATTATTCAGTGTGTAAATTAAAGGTAATGTCATTTTCTTTTCCTTTATATCATTGCCTGTAGGTTTTCCAATATCATCATTGCCATAGTCAAACAAATCGTCTTTTATTTGAAATGCAATACCTGTTTTTTCGCCAAATAATTTCATTTGTGCTGTTATTTCTAAACTTTGTGTAGTACTGTATGCGCCTACACCACAAGCAGAAGATAATAAGGAAGCTGTTTTATTTTTGATAATTTCAAAATAAACTTCTTCATCAATATTTAATTTTCTAGTTTTTTCTATTTGAAGCAATTCCCCTTCACTCATTTGCCTAATGGCATCGCTCATGATATGCAATTGTTCAAATTCATTATTACTTGTAGAAAGCAATAATCCCTTAGAAAGAAGGTAATCACCCACCAAAACGGCTATTTTATTTTTCCAAACAGCATTGATTGAAAAAAAACCTCTTCTTTCCATAGATTCATCTACCACATCATCATGCACAAGGGTAGCCGTATGTAGCATTTCCACCAAAGCAGCAGCCCTGTAAGTACTTTCATTTATTTCGCCATGAAGCTTTGCACTTAAAAACACAAACATAGGACGAAGTTGTTTGCCTTTTCGCTTTATTATATACTTCATAACCGTATCTAATAAGGCAGTATTACTTTTTACAGCATCAGCAAATTTCGATTCGAAAACTTTTAGTTCTTCCCCTATAATGTCTGTTACAAATTTCATTTATTGTAATATAAAAGGGGCAATATAGCGCAGCAATACGTGAAATGGTAATTTTTATTGGAATAAATAAATCTTTTTTGCAGGATGCAACTAATTTAATACCAATAGAGTCTTGTATTTGTACGATTAAAACAAGTGTGTTTTTTTGTTAATGAAAAATTAATTTCAAAAAAAGTTTGTATATTTAACACAGTTATATACATTTGCAATTAATCAATAGGTAAATTTTTTCGAAAATCAACAATCATTAAGTTATGGCAAGCAAAAAGTTAAAATTATTATTCACCCTTTGTATGTTCGTTTCTGCATTCTCTTTTGCACAAACGGGTAGTAGCAACAGTGGTTACATGGGCGGCGGTTACAGTATTTACGATTCTTCTGTAATTCCAAATAAAAGAATGGGGCAGCAAAATGAATTCTGGAATAATTCCACTTCATTTCCTGCAAAACCACGTAATATGTGGGAAATTGGAGTTTCTACTGGTATTTTTACAGTAAGTGGTGATGTACCTTCGGTAGCTTTCACAGCTCCTAACTTTGGTGTACATGTTAGAAAATCATTCGGTTATATTTTCTCTTTGAGAGCACAATATATCAACACAGTTGCAAAAGGGTTACAATGGAAAGTTGCTGAAAACTATGCAAAAAACTCAGCATGGTCACAAAATAAATATTTTGGTCCAAGAGCTGTAACTGGAGCAGGTGGTGTAGTATCTATTGTTAATCAAAGTGTATCTGCTGCAGGTGTTGAATCAAGATCCGCAAATAGAGATATTGTTTATTACAACTACAAAACAAAAGTGCAAGATTTAGGTCTTCAAGGTATATTTACATTGAATAACATAAGATTTCACAAGCAAAAAACTGGTATAATTATATATGGTGGTGGTGGTATCGGCGCTACTTTATTCAATACTAGAATTAATGCAGCGGGTGATGGTAATGGAAAAGTAAATTATGCAGCGGATTTTGCAACAATTAATAGTACTAACAGTGCTGCAGGTACAACATTGTACAAAAAAAGAAAAGCAATTAGATCTGCGTTAAAGTCTGCTATGGATGATACTTATGAAACTCCTGCAGATAACGAAAACAATACTCGCCCAGTTTTGGGAGAAAATACCCTTAAACCTAGTGGTACTGTTTTAGCAGGTATTGCTTTCAAACTTGGTAAGCGTATCAATCTTGCTATTGAAGATCGTTGGACTTTCGTTAAGACTGATTTATTAGATGGCCAAAGATGGCAAGAGCATGCTTGGGGTGATGCTTCTCTTACAAGAGATTTTGATTCTTATAATTATGCTTCAATAGGACTTAATTTTAATCTTGGTGGTAAATCTGTTGAACCATTATATTGGTTAAACCCATTAGATTATGCATATAGTGAATTGAATACACCTAGACATATGAAATTACCAAAATCTGAGTGTGAAGACAATGATGGTGATGGTGTTTGCGATTTCTTAGACAAAGAACCTAGTACTCCCGCAGGTTGCCCTGTTGATACACACGGTGTAACAAGAGATACTGATGGTGATGGTGTTCCAGATTGTAAGGATAAGCAATTGATTACACCTACAGAGTGTCAACCAGTTGATGCTGATGGTATTGGTAAATGCCCAGAACCTGCATGTTGCAAAAACGCAGTTGCACCTACTGAAACTAGTAGTTGCCCATCTGATTACCCTAGCCTTACTTTTAAAGGCAATGGCTGTACATTAAGCAATGATAACAAAGCAATGTTAAGCGCTGTAGCTTCTAAAATGAAGTCGGCTCCTAATTGTAGCATAAACATAAATGGCTACCCTGCTGCATCTAAAGCTGCACAAGCTAATTGTAATTGCAGAAACGAAGCTATCAAAAAGTACCTTGTTGAAAAAGAAGGTATCAGTGCTGATCGTATTTCAATTAACTGTGAAGTGAGTGATGGTGCTAATAGCAACACTGTAGATATTAAATCTAATTAATACAACATAGCTTAATACTTAATGAGAAAAACCCTTCCATATCGGAAGGGTTTTTCTTTTGAAAAGCTTTATAATATGATTAACGTAATGCATTTGGCATTTTAATAATAATACATCATTTTTGAAAAAAAATAGCTAATTTTACAAATTCTTATGAGATTATTCATTAAATTATTTACGGTAATCATTCTTTTTATTGGGGTTAGCTCTTGTAGCAAATTCAGTAAAATACAAAAAAGCCGAGATGTGGCTTACAAGCTTGCCAAGGCAGACGAATATTATGCTAAAAAAAGTTATAGAAACGCAAGAGCGTTATATGAAGAACTTTTTCCTGCATTAAAAGGATCGGATAAATTTGAAGATTTATATTACAAATATGCCTATTGCTTTTATTATGAAAAGCAATATGCAGATGCTGAAAATTTATTTAAGGGATACTTAGAAGTTTTTCCCAACAGCCCACATGCTGAAGAAATAGATTATATGCGTGCTTACAGCTACTACAAACAAAGCCCCAAATTGGAACTTGAGCAAGTAAATACGCAGAAGAGCATGAATATGATGCAAACATTTATTAATCAACACATAGGCTCGCCAAGGGTGAAAGATGCAACAGCAATTATAGATGAAGGTAGAGCAAAACTTGAATTGAAAGAAGCAAGAGAAGCTCAATTATATTATAATTTAGGTCAATATAGGGCAGCAGGTATTGCTTTTAATAGTTTATTAAATAATTATTCGGAATCCTTGAAAGGAGAGCAATACAAATTAATGGTAGTAAAATCTTACTATAAGTTTGCTAAGCTAAGTGTAATAGAAAAACAGCAAGAGCGTTTTGAAAAAGTAATAACAGAATACCTTGATTTTGCAGATCGATATCCTGAAAGTAAATTGCTAAAGGATGCAGAGCAATACAGTAATTTAAGTAAAAACAATATAAAAGAATTTACAAATGAGCAAACTTCGCCGTCAGCTAAGCTCTAGCACGAACAGTAGTGTAGAGCCAAAAAAATTGTCTGATATGAAAGACAAAACAGGAAATTTATATGAGTCTATTGCGATTATTGCAAAGAGAGCCAATCAAATAAATATTACTGTAAAGGAAGAATTACATAATAAATTGGAAGAATTTGCTAGTCATACAGATAGCTTAGAAGAAATACACGAAAATAAAGAACAAATAGAAATATCTAGAGCTTATGAGCGTATGCCTAACTCAGCTCTATTGGCTACCGCAGAGTTTTTGGAAGATAAAGTTTATTTCCGTAAAAATGACGAAGATCTTTTTAGTTAATGAATTGTTTTTTCTACAATCATTTCATTTTTAATTAATAATTTTAACGACGGTTTGTAACCGTCGTTTTTGTTTA
Source organism: Ferruginibacter sp. (assembly GCA_043717975.1). Lineage (GTDB taxonomy): Bacteria > Bacteroidota > Bacteroidia > Chitinophagales > Chitinophagaceae > Ferruginibacter. The sequence goes on from JAYSWO010000027.1 coordinate 12,599, forward strand.
TGATGAAAAATAAAAAAATATTAATTGCAGTAACAGGTAGTATTGCTGCCTATAAAATAGCAACTCTTGTGCGCCTGTTTATAAAACAAGAGGCAGAAGTAAAAGTGATAATGACTAAGGCCGCAGAAGACTTTATACCTTCACTTACCTTAGCTACTTTATCTAAAAACAAAGTGCTTACAGACTTGTTTGAAGCTGATACTTGGGCAAATCATGTAATGCTAGGCCGATGGGCTGATGTGATGATAATAGCACCAGCAAGTTGTAATACCATCGCTAAAATGGCAAATGGTATTTGTGATAACCTATTACAAGCTGTTTATTTATCGGCTACTTGCCCGGTAATGGTAGCACCAGCTATGGATGAGGATATGTGGAAGCACATATCTACAAAAAGTAATCTTGTAAAACTAGAGCAATACGGAAATATCATTTTGCCTGTAGATGACGGAGAGTTAGCTAGTGGTTTATCAGGAGAAGGAAGAATGGCTGAGCCTGAGTTTATAATTGAAACAGTAGCTATTTTTCTAAACACAAGTAAAGACCTTGTAGGAAAAAAAATATTGGTAAGCGCAGGGCCAACCTACGAAGCACTGGACCCGGTAAGATTTATTGGAAATCATAGTACTGGTAAAATGGGTATTGCTATAGCAAAAGAATGTGTGGCAAGAGGAGCTGAAGTAACGTTGGTTCTCGGCCCATCTACCGAAAATGTACCTACCTCCGTAAAAACAACTAGGGTAATGGGAGCTGCCGAAATGTATGAAGCCTGCGTAAACAAATTTGATAAGGTAGATATTGCTATAATGTGCGCTGCGGTGGCAGATTACACACCGATGAAAGTGGCTGAGGAAAAGATAAAAAAAAACGAATCAACTTTTACCATTGAACTAAAACGTACAGAAGATATTTTAAAAAAGCTCGGTACTTTAAAAACTGATAAACAAATATTGGTGGGTTTTGCTTTAGAAACTGACAATGAAAGAGAAAATGCACTCAAAAAATTAGCATCCAAAAATGCCGATTATATTATCTTAAATTCTATGAAAGATGATGGAGCAGGATTTGGCTACAACACAAACAAAATAACTATTTTTGGGAAAGATGGGAGTGCACATTTATTTGAAATGAAAGCAAAAGAGAAAGTAGCTAGAGATATTATTAATACCATTATAAAAAAACAAGATGCGTAAAATATTTTTATTATTAATTTTTATTACAACAGTATTTTTTGGGAATGCACAAGAATTAAATGCTAGAGTAACCGTATCTGCCTCGCAAATTGGGAACAATATAAATAAGAATACATTTCTTACTTTGCAAACGGCTTTAAACAACTTTTTGAATACCAGAAAATGGACAAAAGAAGTGTACGCAGCCAATGAAAAAATAGATTGTACTTTCTTTTTAAATCTTACACCCACTGATGATGCTAATGTTTATAATGGTTCTATTACCATTCAAGCAGCAAGGCCAGTTTTTAATTCTTCTTATCTTTCTCCAATTATTAATTTTAAAGATGACGATCTTATTTTTAAGTATGTGGAGTTTCAACAATTGGAATTTAATGATAACAGGGTATCTGGTTCTGATGCACAAATTTCTAACCTAACTGCCATATTTGCTTATTATGCTAATATGATTATTGGTTTTGATAGCGAATCCTTTGCCATAAGAGGTGGGCAAGAAGCCTTTTTAAAAGCACAAAATATTGTAAACAATGCTCCTGATGGCAGAGGTATAAAGGGATGGAAGGCATTTGATGGATTGAGGAATAGATATTGGCTAGTAGATAATATACTAAATAGTAAATTTGCTGTAATGAATGATGTCTATTACAATTATTATCGCCTCGGCTTAGATAGATTTTATGATGACGAGAATGCAGCTAGAGCAGAAATGTTGAATGTATTGAATTTATTAGCAGTATTTAATAATGACAATCCTAATACAATGATTAATCAGTTTTTCTTTCAGGGCAAATCGAGTGAACTTATAAAAATGTTTTCGAAAGCATTGCCACAAGATAAAGCTAGAGCGGCGGAGCTTTTAGCAAGACTTGATATAACAAATGCAAATAATTACAAAGAAGGTTTAAAATAAAATGAAACATGTATCCTTTATCATTATTAGCGTAGTATTTTTTTCTTGTTCAGATAATAAATTACCTCGGGGTATATTGTCACAGGAAAAAATGGAAATAATGCTATGGGAGCAAATGAAAGCAGATGCTTTTACAAAGGAATATATTTCAAAAGATTCATCTAAAAATTTAGTAGAAGAGAATTTAAAATTGCAACAAAAATTATTTGCTAAATATAAAGTTGATAGAGAAGATTTTTACAAAAGCTATCAATACTATTTAAAGCATGATCCATTAATGAAAGATGTATTAGATTCTATTGTATCCAAGCAGACGAGAATACATCAAAAAGAATTTCAGCAAAAGATGAGTGGTAAAAGAGATAGTGATTATGAAGATATATTTAAGTTGAAAGAAATCTTCAAGCCGAAAGCTAAATTTAAAATGCAAGATTCGATAACATTTCCTACAGAATTATTAAATAAGAATGTTATTTTACAAAGAGATTCAGCTAAAATAAAAAGCCTAACCAAAAGAGGAAGAAATTTTCTAAATAAACCACTACCTGCTACAGCGTTATAAAAATAATTTCATGAATAAACTTACTAAAAATGCCGATGAAGCTATTGCAGATATACAAGATGGAAATATATTGATGTTAGGAGGATTTGGGCTTTGCGGTATTCCGGAAAATTGTATTACAGCATTGGTAAAAAAAGGTGTAAAAAATCTTACTTGTATTTCTAACAATGCAGGTGTAGATGATTTTGGTATCGGATTAATGTTGCAACAAAAGCAAGTAAAAAAAATGATAGCTTCGTATGTTGGTGAGAATGCAGAATTTGAGCGGCAATTATTATCTGGCGAATTAGAAGTAGAATTGATACCACAAGGCACACTTGCTACACGCTGCATGGCTGCTGGCTACGGAATGCCTGCTATCTTTACACCTGCAGGTGTAGGTACTGAAGTAGCAGAGGGAAAAGAAGTAAGAAATTTTAATGGAAAAGATTATTTAATGGAATTGGCTTTTGAAGCAGACTTTGCCATTGTTAAAGCATGGAAGGGGGACAAGCAAGGAAACTTAATATATAAAGACACCGCAAGAAATTTTAATCCGTTAATGGCAATGGCGGCAAAAATTACCATTGCAGAGGTAGAAGAATTGGTAGAAGATGGAGAACTTGATCCAAATTTTATTCATACACCAGGGGTTTATGTACATCGTATTTTTCAAGGATCAAATTATGAAAAAAGGATTGAACAAAGGACAGTAAGGAAGAATGGTGAGTAGTGAGTGGGCAGTGGGCAGTGGGCAGTGGGCAGTGGGCAGTGGGCAGT
>JAYSWO010000261.1:0-4295 GCA_043717975.1 Ferruginibacter sp.
TAAAATAAAATAATAAACAGTGTACAATTCATTTTTTATTTCTAATTTTAACGTTCTAAAATTATAGTGCAAATCAGCAAACAATTATATACCGAACAAGAATTGGTTTATTCCTTAAAACAAAAGGATGAAGCTGCATTTTCATACTTATACGATAATTATGCAGCTGCACTAAATGGAGTTGTTTATGCTATGGTTAATGATTTTTCTTTGTCGGAAGATATTTTACAAGAAGCATTTTTAAAAATATGGAACAATATTGATGCTTACGATGAAACTAAAGGTAAGCTATATACTTGGATGCGAAGAATAACGCACAACTTAACCCTGGATACATTGAAAAGTAACCAGCACAAATATCAAGCAAAAGTGGTGAGCGACGAAAGGGTGGTAACCAATGTGAGTGTGTATAATAATGTTTTTACTAAATTGGATTCGCAAGATTTTAAACAAAAATTAGAAACATTAGATAAAAAACAAAGATTAATAATTGATATGTCCTATTTTCAGGGATATACACAAGAAGAAATAGCACGAGAGCTTGAAATGCCCGTGGGTACTGTAAAAACAAAAATAAGAAGTGCCATTATTGAATTAAGAAAAATATTTAATTAAACATTGCAAATAAACGACATCATATCATCTGGCTTGCTTGAACTCTATGTGTTAGGACTAACAAATGAGCAAGAAACTGCACAGGTATTGGCATGGAAATCCCAATATCCTGAAGTGGGAGTGGAGCTGCTTGCTATAGAAGATAGCCTTGAGCAAGTTGATTTAGCAAAAGCGGTGTCGCCCTCTTTGGATACTAAGAAAAATTTGTTTGCTACTATAAAAAATAATAAAGCACAGGATACAGAAAAAATAGAAGAATCCATTTCGCCTGTAGTACCAATGAATACTGCTGTGGTAAAACCCATTAATAACAAATTGAAATACGCAGCTGCCGCAGCAGCCATTTTATTTGTGTTGTCTGCCATAAATAATTTTTCTACTTATACGAAGTATAAAAAAGCTACGGATGCTTTAGCTGTGGCAGAACAAAAGATAAATAACCAAACCGAGGAGTTAGCATCTTTAAAAGATAACTTGGAAGTGCCGCTAAACACTAGCAGCCAGCAGGTAGTATTAAAAGGTACAGCTACTGCACCCACCAGCACAGCAAAAATATTTTGGATACGTAGCACAGGCGATGTGTATGTAGAAGCAAGCGGCTTACCAGAAATACCAAGGGGTATGCAGTACCAGCTTTGGGCCATCATAGATGGCAAACCTGTGGATGCAGGTATGATTGGCTTTAACAAAAAAGGTCAAAAGTATAATATACAAAAAATGAAAGCTTTTGGTAAAGCACAAGCTTTTGCCATTACGCTAGAAAAAGAAGGCGGCAGCCCAACGCCAACCATGGAGAAGATGTATGTGATGAGTGAGATATAATGTAAGACAAATAGGCACCACAATACATCTAAATCATTTCCGTCATTTTTGCCAATTGCACCAATGCAGTTGTATCTCTAGCACCTAATCTATCAACTATATTGCTGCGGTGATTGTTAACTGTATTAGGACTTATAAAAAGTTTTTCCGCTATTTCTCGTGTATCTAAGTCATCTGTAATAAGCAAAAGAATTTCTTTTTCTCTTGGAGACAATAAATCTTTGTTGGAATATTCTTTACTTTCAGAATGATAGCTGTGAATACACTCATTGTTTAAACCATGTGTTATGCGAACCCAATTATAACAAAAATATTTCTTTAAAAGATGTGCTAGATTTTGTACATAGTTAAATGTAAAAGTAATATTTCGTTGGGCATCGTAATGTATTGGTAAGCCTTCAGAAAAAAGACAAATCCCCTTTCCATCTAGACGTCTATAGCGAATGCCACAATGAAAAAACTTGAAATTTATTTTTTGATTTAAGGGTATTTTGTCTGACAATACACTATTTTAACGATTTAAAAGTAATTTTGCAGCATGAGCCATACACTTACAGATTCTCCTTTTTTAATGTACTCCGATGGTAAAGGTGGAATTTATGAAGACGATACTTTATATACGGTAGGAAGAAGTGGTTGGGATGCATTGCCGATACCTGTTGACGAATGGATTTTGCTACCTGAAGGTGGGCAATTATATGAATTGCCGGGTAGGAGAGGCATTGGCATTGATGTAGAAACTGGCGAGATGCGCATTTGTGAAAAAGGTTGGGCTGTGGCAGCGTTTATACCACCCGCACATACAGGCTTGTATATATCTGCGTATGAAACAATGCCCGATGCTCCTACTTTGCCATTGTTTTGTTACACTGCTGCAGGCTGGCAAGACGAAAAAATATATGTGCCTGCTGTAAGAATAGAAAAAGATATTAGGCAAGAAAGCGAAGGCTACCACGATGATGAAATTGAAGTGGGTACAGAACATTTACTAAAAGCTTATCCCAACAATAGACTAATAAAGCATTTGATGGAAAATTGCTGCATGACTTACACATGCCCAGCAGCAAGAAACCTTGCCCTCGGTAGGTGGGAATGCCCAGTGCCAATATCGCCAGCATGTAATGCAAATTGCATTGGTTGTATTTCTTTTCAGCCAAGTGATGAAACGATTATAAGTACACAAGATAGGCTTACGTTTAAACCAACTGCCGAAGAGATTGTAGAGTTTACCGTACCACATTTAGAAACGGCACCTTTTCCCATTATTAGTTATGGGCAAGGTTGCGAAGGTGAGCCCTTGCTTATGTGGGAAACAATTAAAGAATCTATTATTGAAATAAGAAAACATACACAAAAAGGAAGTATAAACATTAATACAAATGGCAGTATGCCAAAAGCCGTGAAAGCCCTATGCGAAGCGGGCCTTACGAGCATACGTGTAAGTACTAATTCTGCTAGAGAAGAAATTTATACGCCCTATTATCGCCCTAATAATTATGTATTTGGCGATATTGTAGAAAGCTTAAAAGTGGCTAACGAAATGGGCGCTTGGACAAGTATAAACTATTTTGTTTTTCCAGGTATGACGGATAGTATTGCAGAGTACGAAGCACTAAGAAAACTCATAAAAGAAACAGGTTTAAAAATGATACAGTGGCGCAATTTTAATATTGACCCTGATTGGTACCTTGGCAAAATTGCTGTTACAGATACGGGTGAATGTATGGGGATGAAGCAAATGCTTGAATTGATTCGGGAAGAATTTCCTGATCTAAAGTTTGGATATTTTAATCCTTCTATGGAAAGAATCAAAGGAGATTTCGAAATGGATTACGCACATTAATAAAATAAGAAAGCCTCTGAGTTCAGTTTATTGTTCAGAGGCTTTTTACATATCGTAGTAAAATTTATTCTACAGTCATTACCGTATTAGATTTGTTGTTTAAAGGAATACTTTGCCCCATTACATCCATAGAACCTGTAGTTTCAACATCTGTGGTAAGTTTTTTTATCAATCCATTTTTTGTATCAAGCATCATTGTACCCTTACTTTTTGTATCTACGGTCATTTCCATACTCATACCATTTGCTTCTTTTGTAGCAGTACCAATAGTAGTACTTGATACTAACACTGTTGCTACATCATTTTTTAGCGCTTGTAATTCATAATTTGTTATTGTTTTCATGCCATCTTCATTTGTAGAAACGGTCCATTTATCACCTGCTTTTTTACCATCGGGAATTACAAAGAAAACAGACTTAGCAGCATTTGATTCACCACCCATCATACCACCCATTCCACTTTCTTGCTTTTCTTCGCCGCCTACTATTTCTGTAACTTTCCCATCGGTTTTACCAATGGTTATTTCCGATGCCTTGTTTACAGATCCACCTAGCATTTGACCAATTTGAGAATCCATATCTTCTTTTTTATCTGAATCAAATTTCATAGACTGCCCCATCATTTCACCATCCATTACCATTTTAATAACTGTACTTGTAGCCTTATACATTTTATCCTCTACCGCAGTTATTTTAAGGGTAGTTGTAGTGCTTACGTCAGTTTTAGACTCGCCTCCACCAGGTGTTTCAGAATTGGTTTTGGTAGCGGTTGTAATTTTTATTAATTTATTGTTTTCTAATTTAATACTTTGCGCATTTGCAAAACCAACAGCAAAACATAGAGAGAGAAGTGTAATTTTTTTCATATTGCATATTTATTTCTACGAAGATATTCGTTTAATTAATAAATTTTTAGGTGTCTGTGTTAAAAAATAATCAAAAAAAAAGGACTACCATTGCTGATAGTCCTTTTTGCATTAGAATGTTATTATCCGATAACAGTTACATTAACTGCA
>JAYSWO010000262.1:0-10792 GCA_043717975.1 Ferruginibacter sp.
TGCCATTGCTAGAGCCAGAAAATAACACACCAGCATTCATATCAAAATAGTTTTGGTTAGAACCATTTTGTAAAATTTCTCTGCCAGACTCATTTGTAAATCCATTTTGAGCAAGCATTGTTTCAAAAGTAAGTTTACCTTGGTCTAGCACCAAACTGCTGTATGTACCTTGAAAGCCGGCACCTATTGTGTTGTAGCCATCTTCATCCAATGCTTTGTGATAGGATAATGAAAGCGAACCATAATTTAATTTTAGTTGGCTATTTGCACTAGCATCTGTAAGACCAGATATACCAATACCAAATACATCTCCTTGTGGGAGCTTATTTTTCATTAAGCCAGCATCGAAAGAGGCGCTACTAGTTACATAAGCTTTTGGTATAGATGGCCATTGATCACGGTGGTTTACCGCAAGCCTCCATTCACCATCAAACTTACCTGCAAATGCAGGGTTTAGCGTAAGTGGCGATGCAAAGAATTGTGAAAAGTGTGGATCTTGGGCATGAGCACTAAGTCCAATAACAACAACTACAAAACTCAATAAAATTTTTCTCATTTGTGTACGATTCTATTCCTTAAAGATAAGTATTTCAGGCAAAATGCTGCAAGAAATTTAAAAAGTTTTCAACGTTTGTGAAATATTTCTCAAAAAAAGGCGTTGTGCAACCTTTATTGCTGCATTTTGGTACCATAAGCAAGATCGCCTGCATCTCCAAGACCAGGTATTATATATCCTTTGGCAGACAAATCATCATCTACCGCACCACACCAAATGGTAGCATTTGGCTCTGCTTTTAGCAAAGTTTCTATACCCTGAGTAGCAGCTATGGCACATACAACATGCAATTCTTTTATGTTGCCAGCATCTCTTATATATTGTATGGCTTTTACCAGCGATGCGCCTGTGGCAAGCATTGGGTCGCTTACTATAACTACTCGGCCATCTATAGGGGGGCAACTCATATACTCCAATGCTATTTCAAAAGTACCATCTGCATGGTGTTTGCGATAGGCACTTAAAAATGCATTATCCGCTCTATCAAAATAACTAAGCAAACCATTGTGCATGGCCAAACCCGCACGTAGTATGGTTGCTAATACGGGTTGGTCTTTTAATACTTTACATTTAGAAATACCCATTGGCGTAGTTATTTCAGCATCCACGGTTTCCATGCCCTTGCTTATTTCGTAGCCTATAACTTCGGCTATACGCTCAAGATTTCTACGAAACCTCAGCCGGTCTTGCTGCACATGTATGTTTCTTAATTCGCTTACCCAATTACTTATTAGGGAATGTTCTTTGCTAAAATTGTGTACCATTGCTTTATTTACTTTTTTATCTTTAACCAAGATTTCGTTAAAATTCTATTTATTTCGTCAAATCTAAAATAAAATCGTGGGGTAAACATATTTTTGACAAATCATTTTAAACTAAAACCAACGGCATGAAAATTTTCTTTTCCATTTTAACTGCAACATTATTGTTAACGGCATGTGGTGGCGGGCAAAAAGATGCAGCTAAAGATGAAAAAAATTATGAAAAAAGCAAAGAAAGCCTAGAGCAAACAGAGCAAAAAAATCCTGCAAAGTTTATAACCGTAGATGGAGATAAAAAGAAAAACTTACTCGGGCAAACTGTAGTACGTGCCGATATTACCAACCATGCAAAAATTGTAACCTATAAAGATGTGGATGTAAAAATTACTTTTTACAGCAAAACAGGCACGGTGTTAGAGGAAGACCACGAAACGATTTATGAGAACATTGCACCAGGTACATCGGTACATTTTAAATCTAAATTTTTTACGCCAAAGGGTACAGATAGTGTAGGGTTTAGGGTGGTGGAAGCGAAGTATTAAAGAATAGTGTAAGCAATAAAAAATTTAATTGTTACTTCAAATTCAGAATATAATAAATATATATTGAAATATTTTAAAAAACTTTTAGTGCTGATTGTTTTATTTTCATTTTCTGAGAGTAAGGCACAGTTATTTTACAAGATACCGAAAAATATTTTTCAGCCTTACCAAGTTTTTGGAAAGTTCCCAGGAAATGATATTGATAGGAATAACAAAATTAATTACAAATTGGGTTTAGATAGTTTTGAAATTAGCAATCAAATAACTTATCGGGAATATAAAATTTATTTATCGGTTATAAAAAGAGATTCTTCTTATTTGCATTATTTAAAGCAATTGCCAGATTCTACAATAACTTCAAAAGAAAACTACAGAGAATATACATTAGGCGAACAATATGATTCATATCCTGTAATCGGAATTTCGTGGGAAGCGGCTGAGAATTTTTGTAAATGGACAACCATTAAGCAAAACAAAAACGAAATTAAATTTCTATACAGACTGCCTAAGTTATCCGAATGGCTAAATGCTTTTAATTATTTAGGAGAACATAAAATTGTACATGATTTTGGTAAGGATTTTTCTGACTGGACCTTGAGTACATATTTTGAATATTATAATAGCATAAATAATGATTTTGTTTATGATATATACTATGAGGCAAAAGAAAATGATCCGCCAAGATTAAAAAGAAAAATTGCTATGGGAGATTCATATCTGTATCAAAAAGAAAACTTATATAACCATTGGAGGGGCTTTTATTCTTTTAAGGGGTATAGACAAATTGCTTTTAGAATTGTTAAACAGAGATTTGATAGCATAAATAGTAATGATAAAAAAACTGAAGTACTTTAAAATTTTAAATGAAGCAATGAAAATTTATAAAACTTTATTTGTGATTTTCTTAATGAGTATTACTTTTTGTAAATCATTTTCACAGCATAAATTATATCATGAAGGCACAACAAAAATTTGGTGTATCTATAATACAATTAATGGAAGAATAACGGGAGATTATGTTTCTTATCATCTAAATGGAAAGGCTTTTTCAAAAGGCACTTTGATTAATGGATACAAAACTGGATTGTGGAGTATTTGGGATTCTTTAGGTAGGAAAAGAGTTGAAAGATTTTACAAAAATCCATTTGAATTTGATCGAGTAATTCCACCAATACCACAAAAAGGACCAATCCCTCTGTTGGCCAAAAATAACTATAAACTGAAGTATACTAGTGATGGAGTTATAGAGTATGCCTACATAAATGAGGAAGATGCTATATGGCGACATAAAAACTGGCGCATTATTAATTCAACAAATAATGATGATTTATTTAGGAATAAAAAACTGTTTTCAATTTTTCATAAACTAGCTGTAGAAAGTAGAATTGAACTTTTTGATACAGTAGATGATAGATTTACAAAAGTGATAAAAAAAGAAAAACTTAAAGGTTATTTCAATGTTAATAGTTTAGAAGTGATTGGCTATTTAATAAAAGAAGAGTCAATTTTCGATTTGAATAGGCAGGTTTCTGAATATCGAATAATCGGGATATGCCCATTAGTGAGAATAAACAATGAATCTTTTAGCAGAAGTTGGTTTTGGGTTTATTATCCCGAAATAAGAAAATATTTAGGTAAGGAATTTATTGCTTCTAAAGACAATAGAATTAAAACCTTAGACGATTTGTTTATTTTTAGAGATTTCGAATCTAACATTACAAAAACAACAATAAACAATCCTTACGATTTACCTTTTACTAAATATCCTACAATATTTACCAATCGGAAAATAAAATCGTATTCTGAAGAAACAGAAATAAATATTATTGAAGCTGATAATTCACTCCTACTATCTTTAACAAAATAACCATTCACAAAAACCTAAACCCATCCCCATCAAACAATCCCTTATCACTCAATTTTAAATGCGGAATAACCAACAGAGCCATAAAAGACAAAGTCATAAAAGGCGCTTCCATACTACTTCCTAGCACTTTTGTGGCAAAATTATTTATGTTGGTGTAATCTGCTGCTACTGTAAATCCATCATTGGCACTCATTAGGCCAGCAACTGGCAGCGGCAATATTTTTTTCTCATTCAACCCTACGGCGCTCACACCCCCTTTTTCTTTTATAACCAAATTTACTGCTTCGCAAATGCTTTTATCATCTACACCTACAGCTACAATATTGTGGCTATCGTGCGCTACAGAGCTGGCTATGGCGCCATGTTTCAACCCAATATTTTTTATAAATGAAATGGCTATGGGTGCATCATGATATCTATTTACAACGACTATTTTTAAAATGTCGTTTGCTATATCTGTTACCAATAATCCATCATTTATGGTTGCTCGTTCAATAAGTTTATTGGTAATGAGTTGCCCTTCTAATGCTTCAATTACAAAAATGTCTTTTTGGTTTTCTTTTGCTGCTAATGCAAAATCGGCTACTTGTTTTTCTTTACAATCAAATTTATTTATAGGCGTTATGGTTACAGATTCAATAAACGTTTTTCCATTTTCTGCTACCAATTGCCCATCAATATATGTTTGCACAACATCAAAACTTTTCAAATCTTTCACCACAATAAAATCCGCAGCATCTCCTACTCTTAATATTCCATTTTTCATTTTGTAATGCAATACCGGGTTTATACAAGCCGCTTGCAATACTTTAAAAACATCAATACCTTTAGCTACAGCACGTGCGCACAATTGGTTTATATGCCCTTCTGATAAACTATCGGGGTGCTTATCATCGCTACAAAACATCATATTTTGGTAGTGTTCATGCATCAAATCTACTAATGCTTCAAAGTTTTTGGCAGCACTCCCCTCACGTATCAAAATTTTCATTCCAAAAGATAATTTATCCAATGCTTCTTCAGCAGTAAAACATTCATGATCTGTACTCATACCTGCATCAATGTATTTTTTTGCCAATTCTCCACGTAAGCCTGGCGCATGACCATCCACTGGTTTGTTTATTTTTTTTGCTGCAGTTATTTTTTGCATCACTTCTTCATCGCCATGTAATACACCCGGAAAATTCATCATTTCACTCAGGTAAAAAATATCATCCATGGCCAACAATGCTGCTACCTCTTTTACATTAAGTGCTGCGCCTGCTGTTTCAAAAATGGTAGCTGGTACACAACTGGGCGCTCCAAAGTGAAATTTAAAAGGAACTGTTTTTCCATTTTCGATCATAAAATGTACGCCTTCTATACCACACACATTGGCTATTTCGTGTGGGTCGCTTATGGTGGCTGTTGTACCGTGCAATACAGCAAGCCTTGCAAACTCACTTGGTATAAGCATACTGCTTTCTATATGTACATGGCTGTCTACGAAGCCTGGGATAATATACGATTCATGCTCAATTGCTATATTGTTTAATGGTTTAATGGTTGATATTTTGCCATTTACCAGCTCTATTTCTCCATAGAAAATGGTTTTATTAGGTATGTCAACAATATTTCCTTTTATGTTATAGGTATTTTTCACCGTTAAAATGTATGTTTAGCCGTTTGTAAAATTATTTTCACTTTATGTAATGTAAATGTAAGTATAGCTATACATTTGTAAGGCAAAATTGTTTTTGCTCAAATCTAAAAATCATACAAAATGAAAATGTTTAAAAAATTATTATTCGCAGGTTTAACTTTTGCAACATTAAACGTAAGCGCACAAACAGCTGATGAAATTGTGGCTAAAAATACGGAAGCCATGGGTGGTGCAGCAAAATTAGCAGCCCTTACGTCTGTAAAAAAGACAGGTACGATGAGTGCACAGGGTCAAGATTTTCCTGGTACAATTACCATTGACCATATGAAAGGCTTTCGATTGGATTTGGAGATTATGGGTACTTCAAACTATCAAATCATAACTCCTACAAAAACATCGATGTTTTTTCCAATACAACAAATGACAGAACCTAAAGCAGGTACAGAAGAAGAAATAAAGGAAGCGCAAGGGGCACTAGACATACATAGTGCATTGTATGATTACAAAGCTAAAGGTACAACCGTAGAGCTAGTGGGCGACGATAAAGTAGATGGGGCTGATGTGTATAAATTAAAAGTGACTAAAAAAGAAGGTAAAACTGCTTTTTATTTTATTGACAAGAAAACAAATAGGGTTGTAAAAACAATTTCTAAAGGGAAGGGGCCAGATGGGACTGAGCAAGATGTAGAAACGCCTTATGGCGACTACAAACAAAATGCAGATGGCTACTGGTTTGCATATACTACATCTATGCAAGGAGGCATGGTTAGTGTTGTGTTCGAAAAGATAGAAACGAATATTAAAGTTGATGAAAGTATTTTTAAGGATTAATAATAGTACGTTTTTCTTTTAAATGACAATGCCGTTGAAAATTATTGTTCAACGGCATTGTCATTTGTTCTTTAATTAATTTATTTACTGACCCGTATTTTTGCAAAATGATAGCCTACAATCCCAAAGACTGGTTTTCCTTTATTTTTAAACTGCACAAAGCAGATACCATTCGTGCCCTTTTTACCATGCTTATATGCATTGGCATTTACACAGCCGTAATAGCATGGTTAGAAATTGCCTATTGGCATTTGGGAAAAGATAGCAACGTAAAAAATTTAAATCTTTTGCATAATATGCTCGGCTTTGTGCTTTCTTTACTATTGGTTTTTAGAACCAATACTGCCTATGATAGATGGTGGGAGGGGCGAAAACTTTGGGGGAGCCTTGTAAATAATAGTAGAAACATGGCAATTAAACTCAATTTTATTTTAGACAATAATGATACAGGTAATCGAAATTTTTTTATAAAAACCATACCTGCTTTTGCATTGGCATTGAGAAAACATTTAGCCAAAGAATCTACAAGATTAGAGCTAGATGAATTTAACCACCCCGAATTATTGGGTATAGATAAAGAGAAACATGTACCCAATCAGATAGCATCCATCATTGCTAAGAAAATAAATAAATTGTATTTGGAGAAAAAAATATCTGATGTGCAATTAATAAACTTGAATGCAGAGCAATCATCTTTTACGGATATATATGGCGCATGCGAACGGATAAAAAATACGCCCATACCTATTTCTTATAGTGTTTTTGTAAAGAAATTTATCTTCTTTTATATAATGAGTTTGCCCTTTTCTTTGGTAATGCATGTTGGATATTATGCTATACCAATTGTTGTTTTCATTTTTTATGTATTGGCAAGTTTAGAAATGATTGCTGAAGAAATTGAAGACCCTTTTGGTAACGATGACAATGACTTGCCTACGCAAAAAATTGCTGAAAACATAAAGAAACATATAGCTGAATTATTATAATATTCAGCATATTTACTCTTTTATAATCTCGTTTAAAAAATCGTTGATAGATTGCTCGGTGGTGAGTTGCAATTTTTTTCTAAGTCTATACCTACTAATTTCTACTCCTCTTACAGATATGTTCATTAGCTGTGCTATTTCTTTGGTAGATAGTTTTAATTGCAAATAAGCACACACTTTTAAATCAGTATTGGTAAGGCTAGGAAATTTCAATTTTAATTTATTTAAGAACCCATTGTTTACTTCATCAAAATGATTGGAAAATTGTTCCCAATTAGAATTGTTTTTTTCAATGTCACTTACCAATTGTATCACTTTTTTTACATCGTGATTGCCACCGGTTTTTTTATACAATTGCTGCAACTCATCTTTTACTTTTACCAATGCATCGCCCCGTTCTACCAAGTGCATGCTAGCATCTGCTAATTCTTTATTTTTATAAATTACTTCATTTATCAGTTTTTCATTTTGCAATTCAATAATTTCTTTTTCATTTTTTTGAAGTTCTAATTGATGAATATATTTTAATTGCCTTTGCTCTTCTTCAAATTTTATTTGCTGCTTTTTAAATTTATTTCTTTGCCATTTATTATAATAAAATATACCAACTGTAAATAACAACACATACAAAAGATAAGCCCATATTGTATTGTACCATGCAGGCATTATTTCAAAACCATAACTCACCGTTTCAGATTCTACACCAGTGTTATCCCGAGCTTTTACACTAAATGTATAGTTACCGTTAGGCAAGTTTGTATAATCTTTTTCCGTTTTACTTGTCCATTCATTCCATTTATTTTCATACCCCTTTAGTTGATAACTATACTCAATACTATTTTGAGTAGCAAAAGATGGTGCGCTAAATTCAAAATGAAAAGAATTGTTGCTTATCGAAAAACGTTTTTCTATGTTTTTTACTTGCTTGTCATTGGTTTTATTATTTTCTTGAGAAAAGAACCCTCCAAATATTAAATTGTCTTGTTTGCCAAAATTATTTACTTGCGTTAATAAAACATTTAGTGTTGGTTTTGTGGTAGCATATTTTTCATAGTTTATGTGTATAATACCATTGTTAGAAGCTATAAAAACATTTTGCTTATTGTAAGCATATACATTTTCAAAACCTGCCAATACCTTGCCTGTTAATTCTGGAAAATAATTTATCGTATATTTTTTTTCTACATCCGCATATTTTGCCACGCCTATTTTCTTATCTGTACAAAACCAAATATTTCCTTCCGTATCTTCATTAAGATATTGTATGCCAATATCTCCAAATACTTTGAACAATAACGGTGAGGGAATAAATTTTTTCGCAGCTGCATCATATTCATACAGCCCTTTTTCAGTAGCAAAAACAATTCTACTTTTTATTTTAAAAACATAATTTCTTAACGTAGAGGGCAAACCATTTTTTTCTGTAAATAATTCGGCACTTACAGATTTGCTATCTGTAATCAGCGAAATTTTATATATACCTCTATATGGATGTGATGCCCAAATATCATTGTTGTTATCAATCGCTAAAAAACGAAGCGACTCAAATAAACCCTTTAGAGCATAATTACTGATAAATGTATTATTGGCAAACTCATACATGGTAAGCCCTGCATAAGAACCTGCAATAATACTACTTGCAGGTTGTATGGCTGTAATGGGCTGAAATAACCAAATACCATTGTCGCCAGACAATTGATTTGCTATATTGTTTTGAATAATAAATCCCCCATTATGATGTCCCATTAATAATTGCTGATTTACTTCATCTAGTCGCCAAACCTGCCCACTGCTATTCTTTATTTGCGTAAAAACCCCTTTAGAAAAACTGAGATCGGTATTTGATAAAGACAATGGTGAAACATAAGCACCATCTGACGTGCCTATATACAATGCATTATTAAATACCCTTGCGGTGTAGCCAGACACTTCATTGTTTGCGCTTGGCTTTATATATTTAATAGCGCCATTGTATGCTATATAGCTAATTCCATTATCCAACCCTGCCCAGATATTTTTTTCCTTATCTAAAAAAACAGACAATACATTGTTGTTTTTAATACCCTCTTGCATGCCAATTTTTTGAATCACCTCCCCTGCCATGTTCATTACAATACATCCATTAGATGTGGTACCTATCAAAAATTGATTGTCATTAATTTGGTCGAGTGCATAAATATGACCACTGGTTAAAATATTGTCTATGGTTGTAGCTTTTTTTGTAAGTAAGCCATTGTTTAAAATAAACAATCCATTTTGCAAGGAGCTTATTAAAAAACTACCGTCAGCCAAAGGTACTAGCCCAGTAATTTCAATATATGATGCGGTATTTTGTTTTATAACTGGCAGCCATACATTATTGGTAAACTCAAAAAGCCCATTTTGTTTATCCAATGCAAAAAGTTTGCCGCCTGCCATTTTCATAAATTGCCAAACTGAAGTAGCAGGATACGTTTGTATTACATCATTTTTATATTCAAAAATTTTATCCGCAGTTCTAAAAAAAACAGCCCCATTAAATATTTCAATATCCCAAACATCGGTAAATTTTTTATACGCAAGCGGAATTAGGGTTTTTAAAGACTTGTATTGAAGTACGCCATGGTTATCTGCCGTATAAAAACCAATTTCATCTTGCCCACCTGCATAAATCCTATTTGTACCATCTAAGGCTATGGAGCGTAATATTGTTTTATTGGGTTGTGGATATAGTTTCCAATAATTTCCGTGGTATATAAGTAATCCTTCATTATTAGCAAAATACATTCTACCGTTTTCATCTTGCTTAATATCCCATGTTTGAGCACCTGCATGAAAGTCGTTTATACCAAAATTTTGTATTTGAGGCAAGCCAATAGTATTCTGACCAAATGATGTCCAAACAAAAAACATACACAAAAAGTATAAAACCAATTTTTTCACCCTATAAATATAAATAATAGTTTGTAGTAGCAATGATGTATTTTTTTTAAATTGATTATCAATTATTTAAAAAATATTGATGTAGTATAGACGTACCTAAAAAATATATATTAGTATAAATATATTTGATATTTGGATTTCAGAACAACAAGTAATAACACTAATTTTTTCATTACCCCCAAACTTTTAAACCCCCAAAAAAATGATCAAAAAACTTTACTCCCTAATTTTTCTGTTATTTATTGGTTTTGGTGCATTTGCACAACCAGCTTTACCTCCAGCCTCGCCTACAGCAGCAAGTGCAGATGTAATTTCTTTATTTAGCGATAGCTATACAAATATAGCTGGTACAGATTGGTTTCCAAACTGGGGACAAACTACAGTAGTATCTGATATTGCTATTTTTGGTAACAATATCAAGGTTTATTCTAATACCAATTATCAAGGTGTGCAATTTGCAGCACCTATTAATGCATCTGCCATGACGAATTTGCATTTAGATATATGGACAGCTGATTGTACTGCATTTGATGTTTTCCTAATTAACACACCTCCACTTACACAAGTAGAACAAAAAGTTACGTTAACACCCAATAATACTGGTTGGAATAGTTTTGATATAACATTATCGCAATACACAAACATAGTTTTAAGTGGAGTTGGGCAGTTTAAATTTGTAGCTACT
>JAYSWO010000263.1:0-1681 GCA_043717975.1 Ferruginibacter sp.
CAATGTTCCTATCACACTTCTTTTTTCGTTAAACAGGTTAATATTGATAATAAAATGGGTACTTATATCAATACGCAGCAGATCTTTCACCCAGCCAAAGCCAAGCAATACCAGCGATATAATATGCAGGAAGAGTAAAATTAATCTGTTCATAAAGCCTAATTTTACACTAACCTACAAATATTTCAACATTCAACATTCAATATTCAATATTTTCCCCTTATCTTTGCAGCCCAAAAATTAGATTTTTAATGGCAAACCATTCAGCTACAAAAAAAGATATGCGCCAGAGCGCAAAACGTAACGAACGTAACCGCTACAACGGCAAAACAACCCGTAATGCTATACGTGATTTAAAAGCCAGCGATAAGGCCGCTGCAACAACCGAACTTCCAAAAGTTGCTTCTATGATTGATAAATTGGCAAAACGTGGTACTATCCACAAAAACAAAGCTGCCAATTTAAAAAGCAAGTTGGCCAAAAGGGTTAATGCATTAGCAAAATAATTTTTCCTTACAATATTTATTAAGAGGTTGCAGCAATGCAGCCTTTTTTTGTTTTACAAATTCATTTGCTGCAATAAAAAAATTGTAGCTTTCTTAAAATTTAAACTGCATGAAACAGGTTTTAGTTATTTCCCTCATTTGTATTTTTTGTTTTTATACCAGCTATGCACAGCAATGCCGTTTTGAAAAAACAAACGGCTTAGAAAGTGCTACTTACTTTGAAGCCATTGAGTGGTATAAAAATTTAGACAACCAATCTGCAAAAGTATTAGTAAAAGAAATGGGTATTACAGATGCCGGCTACCCATTACATATTGTTTTAGTAAGCAATGATGCAAAATTTGATGCTGTCCAATGGCATAAACAAAACAAAGCGGTTGTTTTAATCAACAACGGCATTCATCCCGGCGAGCCCGATGGCATTGATGCAAGTATGATGCTGGTGAGAGATATTGTATTGGGTAAGCTCCAGCTTCCCAACAATATTGCTGTAGCAATAATCCCCGTTTACAATATTGGCGGATGTTTAAACCGCACCGCCTTTTCACGTGCCAACCAAAATGGCCCAAAGGAATACGGCTTCAGGGGCAATGCACAAAACTTAGATTTAAACCGTGACTTTACAAAAAACGACAGCAAAGAAGCGAAAGCATTTGCGCAAATTTTTCATTTACTCGATCCCGATATTTTGATAGATAACCATGTAAGTGATGGTGCCGATTACCAGCACACGATGACGTTACTTACAACGCAATACAATAAGCTGGGTGATAATTTAGGTGCATGGTTAAAAAATAATTTTGAACCGCAATTGTACAAAGGTATGGCCGAAAAAAAATGGGACATGACACCTTATGTAAATTTTGAAACAGAAACACCTGATAAAGGAATGGAAATGTTTTACGATCCGCCAAGGTACTCTTCGGGTTATGCCGCCCTGTTTCAAACTATTGGTTTTGTGCCCGAAACGCACATGCTAAAACCATTTAAAGAAAGAGTGCTTTCTACTTACGCTTTAATGCAAACTGTAATTGAAAAAGCAGCATTAAATGCAATAGCATTAATTACTGAAAGAAATAAAGCCAAAGCAACAATTGTAAAAGAAAAAAACTTTGCGTTAAGCTGGGCAGTGGATACAACACAACATTCTATTATTACATTTAAAGGATACGAAC
>JAYSWO010000264.1:0-4268 GCA_043717975.1 Ferruginibacter sp.
TTATAATGCCATTTTATTAATCTTTTATTGGATGATACAGGAGGAGAATGTGAAAGAGCAACACCGCTTTTTCGTAGCGGGGTGCAAATATAGGAAGGAAACTATTAGTGGCAATGATAATTACAATTTAATTTAAAACTATTTGAGAAATATTTTTAAAAAGCTTGCTGTTAGTGCATTTGGAAGAAAACTATTTTATGATAATGAATAAAGCTAGTGCACAACTGGGTTGATAATTTTAAAAACCTAACTTCCTATCTTTGCGTTCGTTTTACTAGGGTATATATTGTAATGGATCTACTTAGTAGATAAAAGATGAAAAATGGTATGCTGATGAAGTGAGTGACACAACGCTGATGACCATAGCTGCTTCTTTGTTTGGACAAAAAATAATAACATAAATATAAAACAATGGCTGCAAAAACAGACAATTTTCAAAGTCCTGATTACTTTAATGTAGATGAATTATTGAGTGAAGAACATAAGCTTATACGTGAGAGCGTGAGAAACTATGTGAAGAAAGAGATTTCGCCTATTATTGAAGACTATGCACAACGTGCGGAGTTTCCTCAACAGATAGTGAAGCAATTGGGCGACCTTGGTTGCTTTGGCCCTACTGTGCCTGAGCAATATGGAGGAGGTGGCTTAGATTATATTTCGTACGGATTGATGATGCAGGAATTGGAACGTGGCGATAGTGGCGTGCGTTCTACGGCTAGTGTGCAAGGTTCGTTGGTAATGTTCCCTATTTACCAATATGGCAACGAAGCACAGCGAAATAAGTATTTACCAAAGCTGGCTAGTGGAGAATGGTTGGGTTGCTTTGGTTTAACAGAGCCTAACCATGGTAGTGACCCTGCGGGCATGCTTACCAACTTTAAAGATAATGGCGATGATACCGTAACATTGAATGGTGCAAAAATGTGGATTAGTAATGCACCTTTTTCTCAAGTAGCGGTGGTATGGGCAAAAGATGATGCGGGAGATATACGTGGCATAATTGTGGAGCGTGGTATGGAAGGTTTTACTACGCCTACAACACATGGTAAGTGGAGCTTGCGAGCAAGTGCAACTGGCGAGCTTGTATTTGATAATGTAAAAGTGCCTAAAGAAAATATTTTGCCAAACGTAAAAGGATTGAAAGGGCCGCTTGGATGTTTAACTAAAGCACGCTATGGTATTGCATGGGGCGCTATTGGTGCGGCTATGGATTGCTACTATATTGCATTGGAGTATAGCAAAGAGCGTGTACAATTTGGAAAACCGATTGGTGGTTTTCAATTGCAACAAAAAAAGTTGGCGGAAATGGTAACCGAAATTACGAAAGCCCAATTGCTAAATTGGAGGCTTGGTGTATTGATGAATGAAGGGAAAGTAACGCCGCAGCAAGTGAGTATGGCTAAACGTAATGCATGCGAAGTGGCTACAAATATTTGTAGAGATGCCCGCCAAATGCTAGGTGGCATGGGTATTACAGGCGAGTACCCTGTAATGCGCCATATGATGAATTTGGAAAGTGTGATTACATACGAGGGTACACACGATATACATTTGCTGATTACGGGAATGGATGTGACGGGGATAAATGCGTTTAAGTAGCCTCCCTAAATCCCTGCACAGGAGGGACTTTTAGCCTCAAATGCTTTGATGTTAATTAAGTATTTTAAAGTATTAGCTATATTTTTATTGAAGCTTTAAAAATATTTGGAAACGGGCTCCTCTCCTTTGGAGAGGCGGGGGTGAGGTTCTCTTTTGGACAAAAAAGCAAAGCTTTTTTTTGTCCAAGCTAAAACACAGCTATGTGCAACTTCAGTGGCGTCGCACATTTCATCAGTAACACTTTTTTCATCTTTTATTATGCACTAGATAAAAGCAAAAAAATAATCTGTGAAAATATTTTTCAAATCTGCAAGCAAAAAAATAAAAAAACATTGCGCCTTTGCTCCTTAGCGAGCTTTGCGTGAAACCAAAAAACAATTTATGAGTATAAAAAATGTATCAGTAATCGGCGCAGGACAGATGGGCAATGGAATAGCGCATGTGTTTGCGCAAGCTGGTTTTAAAGTAACCCTAATAGATGTACATGCTGAACAGCTTGCAAAAGCGATTGCCACCATTGGCAAAAACTTTGATAGGCAAGTAGCAAAAGCTGCGCTTACCGAAGAGGATAAAAAAAATGCATTAGATAATATTACAACAGCTACAGATTTGGCTGCAGGTGTAAAAGATGCGCAACTAGTAGTAGAAGCTGCTACAGAAAATATAGACCTAAAAATAAAAATATTTAAAGCAATAGATGAAGCTGCACCAGTAGGGTGTATTTTGGCCAGTAACACTTCTTCTATCTCTATCACAAAAATAGCCGCAGCTACCAAGCGCCCACAAGATGTAATTGGTATGCATTTTATGAACCCAGTACCAGTAATGAAATTGGTAGAAATAATAAATGGGTATGCTACTAAGAAAGAAGTAACAGAAACAATCGTTGAACTAAGTAAAACGTTAAGCAAAGTACCTTGTGTGGTAAACGACTACCCCGGTTTTGTAGCCAATAGGATTTTAATGCCGATGATAAACGAAGCCATCAGTACATTGTTTGAAGGCGTGGCAGGCGTTGTAGAAATAGACACCGTGATGAAACTTGGTATGGCTCACCCAATGGGACCATTACAACTAGCAGATTTTATTGGGTTAGATACTTGTCTTTCTATTTTAAAAGTACTGCATGATGGCTTTGGGAATCCTAAATATGCGCCATGCCCATTGCTCGTAAATATGGTAATGGCGGGTAAGCTTGGTGTAAAAACTGGTGAAGGGTTTTATGTGTACACAGCGGGTAGTAAGGACTTGGTGGTGAGTGAAGGATTTAGGAAATAAAAAGCATTACAATGAAAATACTTTGGTGCTGGAGATGTAAGATGGAGGTTGAAATGCTTGATGAAGAAGAATATTTAATCGCCAATAAATTGTACCTATTGGGTATGAAAAATATTAGCTCTCGTGATAGAAAGATTAGATTTAAAGAATTACTTGACTATTACAAGGAGGTAACAGGTTTTGAAGAAACTGAACCCAATGCAATTATGCATCATAGAATTGCTCAGTATGGTGCTCCTTGCGAAAATTGCGGTAAGCCATATAGAACTCCAAGGGCTTCTTTTTGTGTTGCTTGTGGGCATAAACGTGCCTAAAAAAACTTTAGCAAAATGATAAACGCCACTTTTAAATTAAAGCTGCGTTTATCATTTTTTTGTTTGGAAAAACTAATTAAAATCTACTACTTGGTAGCCAACACCATCTTGAAACTCGCTAGCATCCACTTCTGCATAATAAACCCCATCGAGATAATAGTATTCATTTCCATCCACTGATTTTACCTCATAGCCATTGGGCAATGCATCTATAACAGCTCCTATAGGTGGATTTACAACCGTATAATCGTTTGCCGATTTTACATAATAAGTACCATAATAGTAGTAATATTTTCGCGGCCCAATTACAATGGGTCTGTAACCAATTGGTAAAGTTCTAATTCTTAAACCTCTTGCAGGACGTACAATTACATAATTATTGTTTCGCTGTGCGTAATAAATACCATTGTGATGATAAAAATTGTTGCCTCTACCAGAGATAAATACAGCATTGGCAGGTCTAACATTTACAGATACTCCCCAACGGGGTAACGTGTTGTACCTGAAATGTGCATTACGCACCACTACCCTATGATAAGGCCTCTGTACAACTACCACCCTAGCATGCCTACGTTGTGCTTGTGCAATATTGGACAAGGAGAGAGATGTGATTGTAAGCAAGAAAATAAGTACAATATGTTTAGTAATTTTCATAGTGTTGTATTTAAAAATTAATTTATAAAGTGTAAGACTATATAAAGAGAAAGAAGTTTAAATAAGCATACCTATTTGAGAAAAGTGAAGCGCTTATGATGTATTGGGTGTGGTACACGCACCATTAATTGCCCCACCGCTACTCTAAAATAAAGATGCCATAACTTGCGCATAAATCATTTAAGCATGCTGAATGTTGCCATCATCGGTTTTGGATTATCGGGAAAGTATTTACAAGCACCGTTTTTTGAAACAAACCCGAATTTTAATCTTACTACAATTGTTTCTGTACATCAAAACCCAAAAGAATATTATCCAAATGTACATGTTGAAAAAAGTATAGACGAAGTATTGGCTGATGCAACAATAGATTTGGTAAGCATTTGCTCGCCGAACGAAACACATTTTGACTATACAAAACGT
>JAYSWO010000265.1:0-1673 GCA_043717975.1 Ferruginibacter sp.
CTTGGATTATGATATTAATTATGATTTAGGAACCATAAAAGTGATAAATCCCGCTATTATAAATGCAGGATTGCCAGTACAAGTAAACTTTGAAAATAATGCCACCTTTGGGCTTCAGCAGCGATCTTACATGGGCATTAGGCTAGATTATATGTTGAAAAATACAACCAAATCTCAAATAGCGCTTGGGGCTACTGCTGTGCGATTAAGCGAAAGGCCTTTCTTTTCTAAAGTAAATTTGGGTGATGATCCTATAAAAAACGCTATGTATGGAGTGGATGTAAGTATTAGAAAAGATATACCCCGCCTAACAAAATGGTTGGATAAATTACCATTTTATTCTACTACAGCACCATCTACTGTAAATGCTTATGCAGAAGCGGCTATGTTAAAACCTGGTCATGCTTCTCAAATTGGTAAAGGAGATGCTGGGGTTATTTATATTGATGACTTTGAAGGAACTCGATCTGGAATTGATTTGCGTTTTCCTGCTATAGCTTGGGGATTAGCCTCTACACCATTTGGTGCTAGAAATACACCGCCCGCTCCTGATACACTACTTTTTCCTGAAGCAGGATTGAGTAATAATTTAAATTATGGTAAAAATCGTGCAAAAATAGCATGGTATCAAATAGAACAAGTGCTGCAGCAAAATAGGGCAAGTACCAACCCCATTACAGACGTAAATTTATTGAGTGATTCTAGGGTAAGACCTGTTTATCAAAAAGAAATTTTCCCGCAAAGAACTACTGGTTTTGGAGAAAGCCAGTTGCAAACTTTTGACTTGGCTTATTATCCTAGAGAAAAAGGACCATACAATTTTGACGATGCTGTAGGAAGTGTAAACGCACAAGGGAATTTATTAAACCCTAAAAAACGTTGGGGCGGTTTACAAAGAAATATAGATCAAACTGATTTTGAAACAGCCAATATTGAGTTTTTAGAAACATGGGTGCAAGATCCATTTGTACAAAATCCAACTGCTACTGGTGGTAAACTGGTTTTTAATTTGGGTAATATATCAGAAGATGTATTGAAAGACGGAAGACGATTTTATGAAAATGGATTACCTACGCCCAATGCACCAGCGCCAACAGATACAACAATATGGGGAAGGGTGCCAAAAAACACCATACAAGTTACCAATGCATTTACCAACAACCCTGACGATAGGGTTTTTCAAGATGTAGGTTTTGATGGCTTGGGCAAAGATGATGAAGTGAGGGTGAGACAAGCATATTTAACTACGCTGGCAAGTAACTTTGGTACTGGTTCTGCTATTTATCAAAGAGCTTTACAAGATCCTTCAAACGATGATTATGTAAATTATAGAAATGCAAATTTTACTGGTACCGATGGTATTCTTGCACGTTACAAAAACTTTAATAATCCTGAAGGTAACTCTCCTATAGACAATGGAGGACAGTTTACATCAGCCGCTACATTATACCCCGATACAGAAGATTTTAATAGAGACAACACCTTAAATGAAACAGAAGAATACTACCAATATTCTGTACTGCTTAAGCAAAGAACTGACCCCGATATGCAGATTGGGAAAAATTTTATTGTAGATAAAAAAGTAGTATCTGTAACCTTGCCCAATGGCAGTACAAGAAATGAAACTTGGTATCAATTTCGTATACCAATAGCTGGTTATGAGAAAAAAATTG
>JAYSWO010000266.1:0-1672 GCA_043717975.1 Ferruginibacter sp.
CTATTACTTTATGAGATGTATGTAAGCTAAACACATTTTTGCAACTAAATGGCACTTTTATTAGAGAGTAGTACTTTAATTTGGGTAATAAGGTCCTACATTTTTGCATTTTATTGGAAAGTACTGTCTAAATGGACTATCTATATTTTAATTTGATACTTATATGCTAATATGTAAGTTATTTTAAAAGTATAAATCTATTTTATATGTAAAGTCGTACATTATAAAATACATCAATATTAAAAAAATTAAAAATGAAAAAAACACTTTTATCGTTTGCAATTGTAGCTACAATTGTATTCGCATCATGCGCAGAAGGAGAAAAAAAGAACGAAACTGTAGAAACGACAACTACTACAGAAACTCCAAAAATGGAGACAACTACCCCTGATACCTCTAAGGTAGAAGCCGGAGTAATGGTGGGTGGTGCTAATATGGTTCCCTCTAAGAATATTGTAGAAAATGCTGCGGGTTCTGCAGATCATACTACTTTGGTAACTGCAGTAAAAGCGGCAGGCTTAGCAGAAACATTAAGTGGCGCAGGTCCATTTACGGTATTTGCACCTACAAATGCAGCTTTTGACAAATTGCCAAAAGGTACAGTTGAAACGTTAGTAAAGCCAGAAAGTAAAGCAAAACTTACTGGAATTCTTACCTATCATGTAGTAGCAGGTGCATTTAAAGCAGCTGACTTAAAAGATGGTCAAAAGTTAAAAACAGTACAAGGTGAAGAACTTACTGTATCTGTAAAAGATGGCAAAGTGATGATAAATGGCGCTATGGTAAGTATAGCAGATGTAGTGTCTAGCAATGGAGTAACACATGTAATTGATGCTGTGTTAATGCCAAAAAAATAATACCCTTATATTTTAAATTGTAATTCAAAAAATAGACTGCGATAAGCAGTCTTTTTTTGTTTATGCCAATTATGTTTTAAAAAACAAATTGGCTTATGAAAATTGCCATTTGGGAGTAGTAAATTTTATTTGACTAAAAACTTATTTATTTCGTATAGGTCTAAAGGAAATGCTTGGTTAAAAATAAATATTTTAGTAAATACAATTTTGAATAAATTACATGGTAGAATAGATGCTTAGAAAATCAATTTACTTTTCTTTTCTTCAGCACTTGCTATTACAGTCAAATGAAAAAATATGCTTGCTACTTTGAGAAGAGAAACCTTCTTCACATGGTTATTCCAATGGTTTTTGGGTTGTTAATATATTTGTTTTTTCACAAACCAAATTTATTACTTCATTCATATATAGCTAGGTATATTACCATTCCCAATTATTACCATAGTATTAGTAGTAATACTGTTTTTCTGTTTCTTCTTCAACATGTACCCGATGCTTTATGGATATATTCTTTAGGTGTTTTTTTTATCGTTTCTTTTCAATCTTTAAAAAACAAATTGATAAAAGCAGCATTAATAATTTTTCTAGGGTCTTTAACAGAAATAGTACAAATTTTTTTATCGGATCAGTTTACCTATGATTGGATAGATTTATTGATTATTGTAGTAATACTTCTTTTAATTAATTTTAATTATGAAATCAAGAATAATATATAGCATCTTATTCGTATTAGGTGTTTTTTTTTATGCGATTAGTTTTATGGCTACCAAACCCAGCGAAAGTATCATTGATGACCCATGTTATATTGCCGTACA
>JAYSWO010000267.1:0-10691 GCA_043717975.1 Ferruginibacter sp.
GGTGCAGCGCACCGAAATCTTTCTCCAAAATATAAAAATTACAAATGAATATTACGGTGCGCTGCACCTTGTAAACTTTATGCTGCATGGTAGCTACAAATATTGGGGTGCGCTGCATCTGTTTGTTGTAGTATTTTTAATGCCCTTGTTTTGTTGAAGTTTAAAACTAAGCTTTATGAGGAAACTTCCGAACTTAACGAAAGCCATCCTTTCCATTACCACATGCCTTTGCGTTGTATTTTGACCTGCAAAGCCTTTTTGTAGGAGTGTTACAAGTAAAAAAATAATTTAGAATATACTGGTTTATTAAATTAATTTATTGAGTTTTATTATTGTTTGGTCGGCTGGTCGACCATGCCTCGGCGATTCACAGGTGGTTGCGAAGGGTGCTTACGAATGTGGGAGGTGACCAACGCAGGCGAGGAAGAAAAGCGTTTATTTTTAAGAGAGGAAATGAGCAAACACAATACTTACTTAGCTGCTGCTGCAAAAAATGCTGGTGTGCAAGATGGAGAGACTAATTTTTAAATATATATTTTGGCTTTATTAAAAATCTATGCATTAATTAATGATTTAGTGTAAATTTGTTTAGTTAAGAAAAATTGAGAAAGGATTTATTTTTAGTATTGCAATTAATTTTTTATGAAAAAACTATTTTATTTAATTTTATTTCCTGTAATACTTCTAAATTGTAAAAAGGGAGAAGATTCAAATCCTCAAAACAGGATTGCGACTACTATTCCCGTAATAAATACTTCGGTTATAACCTCAATAACTTCTTCTACCGCTATTAGCGGCGGAGTAATAACTAATGATGGTGGTGAGCCAATAACAAGCAGAGGTATTTGTTGGAGCATTTCTCCTAATCCAATTGTTACAGGAAACCACACAAATGATGGGCAAGGGGCAGGTATATTTACAAGTAACATTACTGGTCTTGCAATTTCAACTACATATTATGTTAGATCTTATGCTGTAAACATAAATGGAGTAGCTTACGGAGAAGAATTGATTTTCAATACAACCTTACCAATTGTGTATGTTGTTGGTTTTGAATATGACGGGAACAAAAATATTGCCATGTTATGGAAAAATGGAGTACCAATACCCTTATCTAATGGTGCTTTTAGTGCACAAGCAAATTCAGTTTTTGTTTCAGGTACCGATATTTATATTGGCGGCGATGCATATATTGATGATGGTCCTAATTACCAATATAAAGCAAAAATTTGGAAAAATGGCGTCGGTAGTTTTATTTCTAACATAACAAATTCCTCACTAAAATCATTATATGTCGTTGGCAATGATGTTTACGCTGCTGGTAGCGAAGATTTTAAAGCAAGAGTTTGGAAAAACGGATCTTATTTACAAATACCAAGTATTATCAACTCATATGCAAATTCAATTTTTGTTTTAGGTGAAGATGTTTATGCTTCAGGAAGAGATAATGGTACCGCAATGGTTTGGAAAAATGGAGTAGTTACTTCATACAGTAATAATCCTAATGGTAGTGCTGCAAATTCTATTTTTGTTTTAGGTAGTGATGTTTATGCTACTGGTTATGAAGATCCATATGTCGTAGTTTGGAAAAATGGTTTTTCTACTCCCTTGGTTGGAGGTCTTTTTGTTCCATATTCTGCTAATGGATACTCAGTTTTTGTAGCAGGTTTAGATGTTTATGTTGCAGGATTTGCAAGTAATGGAACTAAAAAAATAGCAATGTTATGGAAAAATGGAAATCCACTACCTTTAACAAATGGTGTTAATGATGCGTTAGCAATTTCAGTTTATGTTTTAGGTTCTGATGTGTATGTAGCAGGATACGAATATTCTGGAACAATACCTATTGCTAAATACTGGAAAAATGGAGTTCCTACTAATTTAACAAATGGTACTAAAAATGCGTATGCATTCTCATTAATTGTTAGATAATAATTTAGACAGCTTTTTTGCTTGGCCTTTGTGCGTTCCCTATCAACATTACGCTTCGGTCTATTGCACAATAAAAGCCAAATAGAATTGCCAATGTTCAGCGCAGCCCCGATGGGCAGTAGTAGCTGCCGCAAGAAAAGAACTTTAAAGTATAATACAACTTGCTGCGGCACTACTACAGACAGCGGGAAACTGAAGTTCATCAATGGTTTGCAGCTCATGCTCCTAAAAAGTAAGACACAAGATTGTTAGATGTTAGACACAAGACGAAGACTACCGACAACGGACGACAGACCACAACGTTCCCCAAACCCGTAACTTTCAAACCCGCAACTCGTAACCTTGAAACCCGCAACTCGTAACCAATTTCCTCCTTAACCCATAAACCCATAAATTTGCCACACAATTAAAATTATGAACGAAGAAAAAAGCCTCAACTTTCTTGAGGAGATTATAGAAAAAGACTTGGCAGATGGGAAATATACATCTATCGTAACTCGGTTTCCGCCGGAGCCGAATGGGTATTTGCACATGGGGCATGCTACGGCTATTTGTTTAAATTTTGGGCTAACCAAAAAATATCCTGGCTATACCAATCTGCGGTTTGATGATACCAACCCCGTAACAGAAGAAACCGAATATGTGGATAGCATAAAGGAAGATATACAATGGTTGGGCTTTGAGTGGAAGAACGAATTGTATGCGTCTGATTATTTTGATACGATGTATGAATACGCTGTAACACTTATCAATAAAGGATTGGCGTATGTAGATGATAGTACATCGGAAGAGATAGCGGCGCAAAAAGGTACGCATACGGAGCCTGGTGTTAGCAATGCATTTAGAGAAAGAACGGTGGCAGAGAATTTGGATTTGTTTGCTCGTATGAGGGCGGGGGAGTTTGCCGATGGGGCAAAAATACTGCGTGCAAAAATAGATATGGCGCACACAAATATGCTGATGCGTGACCCACTCATATATCGCATAAAGCATGCGCACCACCACCGCACGGGCGATAAATGGTGCATTTACCCTATGTATGATTTTGCACATGGCCAAAGCGATTCTATAGAAAACATTACGCATTCCATTTGTACGCTAGAGTTTATTCCACATAGAGAATTATACGATTGGTTTATACAAAAATTGGAAATTTTTCCTTCGCATCAATATGAATTTGCTCGGAGAAATTTATCATACACCGTTATGAGTAAGCGCAAACTTAAGCAGTTGGTAGAAGAAAATCATGTAGCAGGTTGGGACGACCCACGCATGCCAACCATTAGCGGTATGCGCCGCCGTGGGTTTACGCCGCAGAGCATTCGTACGTTTTGCGATAAAGTGGGCATTGCAAAAAGAGAAAATATTATAGATTTTAGTTTGTTGGAATTTTGCTTGAGGGAAGACCTCAACCTCACGGCTTTGCGTGCAATGGCAGTGTTGGACCCTCTGAAATTAATTATTACAAATTATGAAGAGGGAAAAACAGAAGAACTGATAAGTGAGAACGGCCCTGATGAAGCGTATGGCACTCGTACGATTCCGTTTGGTAAAGAGCTTTGGATAGAGCGGGAAGATTTTATGGAAGAGGCAGCAAAGAAATGGTTTAGGTTTGCGCCTGGTGCAAGCGTGCGCCTAAAGAGTGCGTACATACTTCGTTGCGATACGTTTGATAAAGATGTGAATGGAAAAGTAACTGCTATACATTGCACGTATTTTCCTGATAGTAAAAGCGGCAGCGATACGAGCGGCATAGCGGTAAAGGGTACCATACATTGGGTAAGTGCTGCTCATGCGGCCACGGCTGAAGTGCGCATGTACGACCGTTTGTTTAAAGTAGAAAACCCTAGCAGCGAGGAAGGAAATTTTAAAGATTATATCAATGAAAATTCATTAACCATTACACAAGCATACATTGAGCCATCGCTTGTAGCCGCTACACCCGAAAATCGTTTTCAATTTTTACGCAAAGGATATTTTTGTTTGGATAAAGAGAGTACGAAGGAGAAAATTGTTTTTAATAGAACGGTTACGCTAAAAGACGCTTGGGCGAAGGAGGCTAAAAAAGTTTAAGGTTGAAAGTTTAAGGTTCAAGGTTTAAGGTTCAAGGTTTGTTTAATAGAGACACCTGCCTGCCGGTAGGCAGGTTGTTTAATTGTTGTTGGTTTTTTTAGATTGTTGCCTTAGTTAAAATGCGAAGCATTTTCCTTACCGCCTTATTTTTTAAAAACGACTTACCGCCTTCTCGGCAAAAAAAATGTTATGATCTAAGTCTTACAATACAAAATATTTTAATAAAAGGAGCTTATTTTTTTAAGCTCCTTTTATATTTCTAATAGAAAAATTGCTCTTTTATTATTTTGCCATCCTCTACTTCAAATACACAAATTTCATCCATACTAATTCTGCCAACGCCTTTCAATGTTACATCCATACCCATTTTTAAAGAAAAATATTTTCCTGCTACAGTAGGGGCATCGCAATAGGCACTATGCATTTCTTCAATTGTCTCACCAAAGTTTTTGTCTTTTTCTTTTTTAGCATCCAAGCCTTTAATGTTTTGTAATGTAGAAATGCCGTTGTTTGGTGGTTCTATACATTCAATGTCATTGCTGTACAACTCGTTTACTAGAATCTCGAATTTGTTTTCACTGGTTAGTTCGTAATAACGGTTGGCCACTTCTTGTGTTGTCATACGTTTTATTTTTTGATGGTGAATAATGAGATAAAATTAAATATTTGTATCGAAATAATTGTTAATAAATTATCATTAAAAAAAATAATAGTGTGTACAAAGCCCAAAAAAGATGAATTTTTTTTTGGGGCTTTTATACGCCGTGTGCTTTTTTCATTTTGCGAAGCAAAATAACTTACCGCCTTATTCTTTAATAAAACGCCTTATCGCCTTTTCGGCAAAAAAAGTGCTTTGATCTGACTTAATGATAAATGATAAATAATAAATGATAAACGCATTAATATTCATGGCTAACCACAAACCCCGTCTCCAGCTTCAATTCCTCCACCACATTGTAAATAATTGGGCACATAGCATAATGTATAAGCGTACCAAACAATCTGCCTTTAAAATTACTCTCGTGTAAGTGTGGGAAAGCCCTGCATTCTGTAAATCTATTTTCGTACACAGTGCATTTGCTATCTGCTAAAAAATGACATGGAATGGTATTCATAATCATTTTGCCTTGCAGGCTTTCTTCTAAATATTTTTCTTTGAATGCCTCTGGGGTTATATTTAAATGAGCGGCAACTTTTATATTTTCTTCGGGCGTTACATTTATCATTAATTGGCGGCAACAACCACCGCATTTAGTACAATCTATTTGTGGGGTAATTTTTTCGTTAATGGCATGCACGGTTGCATCTAATTCATCAGCATCTATTTTTTGTAAGTAGGAGCGAAAGGCGTCGTTTTCGTCTAGTTTTTGTTCGGCTTGGGTTTGGATGAATGTACGGTCGGTTATGATGGGAAGCATATTTTATTCATTTTTGTTTTTCAGCTTCGCTGTAAAAGGTTATTGCCACAAAGGCGCTAAGGCACAAAGGTAAAACTTCGTTTTTGGTTTAGCTACGCAAAAGATTTTGCCGGGAAGACGAAAAGGCGTTTTAAAGTACCATTTTTGGATTTATTGCATATTTAAGTCGGGTTTGAAAATAATTCGCATTTTAGTTTAAGGCAAAAGTTTTCGCAATAAAAAACATCATTTTTAATTATTATATACTTTTTTTACATCAGCCATTGTATATAAATCTGCTTCGTCGTTTAAAAAAATAAATGTGTTACTATCAGAAGAATTTTTTTGAATACCTCTCAATAATTCAGATTCTTCATAACGCTTTAAAATAAAATCTGCAAAATTGGATATTTCTTCCACCTTTTCTTCTGGTAGTTGATTGAAAACCTTTAAGGTTTGTTCTATCATTATTTGCTTTGTCATGGCTATAAAGTAATGCGTAAATGTAGGTAGTTTTTTTATTTTATACGCTCCAATAATTTCTTTGTATCAATTACTTCATTGCCTTTTATTACATACTCTACAGTTCCAAGGTTACTTATATCATCTAATGGGTTTTTTGATAGCAAAATATAGTCTGTTTGTTTAGTTTTCTTGTTCCAAAATACATCAGCATTTGTAGTTATCATCTTCAACAATTCCGCATTTGTAAACCCAGCCTTTTGTATCAACCTCAATTCATCAATTAAGCTAAAACCGGGTGTTTGGTATGGCTTTTCCGCATCAGAACCTGCAATTATTTTTACACCCTTTGCACGCATTTTTGCAAGTATGGCTATTTTCTTTGCTACGTCTTTATCTGCAAAATCTTTGTATTGTTTTGATTGTCCAGCAAATTGTTTGGTAGTATTTTCATAAGTAGTATCCCAAATATTTGCATATAGTTTTTTGCCAATGTCATAACCTGCTCTATACTGAAACGAATCTTTATTGGCTCCATGATAAGCCATGGTAACCCAATCCAATGTTGGACAAACAAACACATTATTTTTTATAGCTAAATCTATTAATGTATCTAAAGCCTCTGTCGATTTTGCTTTGTCAAAATAGCCCACATGCTCAATAGATTTGTAACCACTGGCTAACAATTTTTTGGCATTTATTTTTCCCAATGCATGCCCACAAACCATAATGTTGTTTGCCTTAGCTGCAGCCATTATGGCATCAAACTGTTCATCGTTTTTTACGCCAAATACTTTTATAAAATCGTACCCTTTTGCTTTTATAGAATTGATAGCGGTTGCTACACTATCTGTTTTATAGGTTTCGTTGCCAAAAAAATTGTAGGAAATTTTCATAGCAGGAATATTCTTAGCCGTTTTAGAAAAAGCCACCGTTTCGTTTGTGCTTTTCATTATTCTGCAATGGGTAATACCCGCGGCGGTTTGCAATTGAAAAAATCGCTCTGCATTTTGCTCGGGAAAATGAACATGCATATCGTGTAATGCAGGCATGAAATATTTGCCTGTGCCTTCAATATCTTTTTTAGGAGGTGCTGCTGATTGAATCCTTTCTTTGGTGATAACTATTGTTCCATTTTTTACATAAACATATTGATTGGGGATTATTTTATTCGAATTGATATCAACGACATTAATATTTTTAATAATTAGGTCAGCCGTTTTATCTTGGGAAAAAGCTGTAAAAGTAAATAGTAATGCTGCAGCAATAAACAATATTCTCATGTGTAAAAATGTTTTTATACATGTAAAAATATGTTGCCATCAACGAATTTGTTGTTAATGATATTTAAATGGTAAAAATAAAGGTGCTTTTTTTGGTGAAGAAATAATTGGGGAAAATTGGTTGAGTGGTAGTTGCTAATTAGTTTGATGTTAGAAAACTTGCGAAAATTTATATGATGTTATTTTAAACTATAATCAAATGGTAAGCCTGAAAAAGACCATTTAGGTTTGTTTATAGCACTCAAATTAGATAACAATTGAGATATTAAAAATTATTTGCTAACATATTTAGGAAAATTGTGGAAAATGTAT
This sequence comes from Ferruginibacter sp., assembly GCA_043717975.1. GTDB lineage: Bacteria > Bacteroidota > Bacteroidia > Chitinophagales > Chitinophagaceae > Ferruginibacter. Next base: position 7,460 of record JAYSWO010000267.1, read on the forward strand.
TGAGGGAAAGAATGTGGGGTGTGATATATTCGCAGATAAAGGTTTCACGCAAAGAAGCAAAGTACGCTAAGGTAATAGTGCATAACCTAGTGCATAATAAAAGATGAATAAAGGTATGCCGTACAAGTGAGTGACACAACGATGATGACCATAGCTGGTTCTTTGTTTGGACAAAAAGAAAAGACATAAGATATTAGACACAAGACAAAAAATAAAACAAGTTTGAATATTGAGACCTAGTCTAAATACTCAATACTAATTACTGAATACTATATTACTATGAATGAAAAAATAGATGTAAAATACGACGAGGATAATATACGAAGCCTCGATTGGAAGGAGCATATTCGTTTGCGCCCTGGTATGTATATTGGTAAACTGGGCGACGGTAGTAGTCCGGATGATGGTGTGTATGTATTGCTGAAAGAAGTGATTGACAACTGTATTGATGAACATGCCATGGGTTATGGCAAGCATGTGGATGTAACGATAGCTGAGAAAACCCTTACCGTACGTGATTATGGGCGTGGCATTCCGTTGGGGAAAGTGGTAGATGTAGTGAGCAAAATGAACACGGGCGCAAAGTATGATAGCAAGGCTTTTCAAAAAAGTGTTGGGTTAAATGGCGTGGGTACAAAGGCGGTGAATGCGTTGAGTAATCATTTTAAAGTAACGGCGTATAGAGATGGTAGAGAGAAAACGGCAGAGTTTGAAAGAGGTGTGTTGGTAAAAGATAGCAAAGAAACAGCAAGCAAAGAAGAGAACGGAACTTTTGTAGAGTTTACGCCTGATGATAGTATTTTTAAGAACTTTCATTTTGTACAAGAGTATTTGGATAATCAATTTTGGAACTATTGTTTTTTAAATGCGGGCTTGGTAATGAACCTGAATGGCAAGCGATATGTGAGCAAAAATGGTTTGTTGGATTTGCTGCAGCGTAAAACCAATGCGGATGAAATAAGGTATCCGATTATACATTTAAAAGGCGAGGATATTGAAGTAGCCTTAACGCATGAAAATGGCTACGGGGAAGAGTATTACAGTTTTGTAAACGGACAATTTACCACACAAGGCGGTACACATTTGGCAGCATTTAGAGAAGGCTATGTGCGTACGATAAGAGAATATTTTAAGAAAGATTATGATGCATCGGACATACGTGGAAGTATATGTGCGGCGGTGAGTGTGCGTGTGCAGGAGCCTGTGTTTGAGAGCCAAACAAAAACAAAATTGGGCTCGCAATCGGTGAGTGAGGGCGGTGCAAGTATGAAAAATTTTATTTATGATTTTTTGCACAAGGAGCTGGATAATTATTTGCATAGAAATCCAACTGTGGCCGATGCATTGCGCAAACGCATAGAGCAAAATGAAAGAGAGCGTAAAGAACTAGCAGGTATAAAAAAGCTAGCGAATGAGCGTGCAAAAAAAGCCAACTTGCACAATAAAAAATTGAGGGATTGTAAGTTTCATTATAATGACGAAGCTACGGGCAAGGATAAAGACACCGTAATAGAAAAACAAAAAGAGAGTACAATTTTTATTACGGAGGGTGATAGTGCTAGTGGTTCTATCACAAAATCTCGTAATGTAAATACACAAGCCGTGTTTAGCTTGCGTGGTAAGCCGTTGAATTGTTTTGGGCTTACTAAAAAGATTGTGTACGAAAATGAGGAGTTTAATTTATTACAACATGCATTGAACATTGAAGAAGGGTATGAGGGACTGCGTTACAACAACATTATTGTAGCTACCGATGCCGATGTAGATGGTTTGCATATTCGATTGTTGTTGATGACTTTTTTTCTACAGTTTTTTCCTGATTTGGTCAAGAATGGGCATGTGTATATTTTGGAAACGCCTTTGTTTAGGGTAAGAGATAAAAAAGAAACAATTTATTGCTACGACGAAACGGAGAAGCAAGCAGCGGTAAAAAAGATTGGCTCAAAGCCCGAGATTACAAGGTTTAAAGGGTTGGGAGAAATTAGCCCGGAGGAGTTTGCACGATTTATAGGTGTGAATATGCGCTTGCAACCACTTATTATGGAGCAAGGTGAGCATATACAAAACTTGTTGGAATATTATATGGGTAAGAACACACCGAGTAGACAAGAATTTATTATTGATAATTTGCAAGTGGAGATAGATGATGCGGTGGAGGTAGAAGAGGCAGTTGGCAATTAGCAGTTGGCAATTTGCAAACGTTTATTCTAAATAGCAAATTCCTTATTTCCCCCAAAAAAGCGGGACGTGCTATGGTTATTTGTGTTATTAGTGGCTAACAAAATTCACGTAGTGAATTAAAAATAATTTATAGGTTTTGAAGAAATAAAAAGAAAGTGTAAACAAAACAATGTTTGAATTTCATAAAGACAGAAAGGGATATTTTGATATGCAGATTTTGAATGCAGAGAAATATGTATTGCCTTTTATTGAAGAAAAATTTACAATACATTCGGGTATGCGTGTGTTAGAAATTGGCTGTGGTGAAGGTGGAGTACTAAAAGCATTTGTGAATAAGGGTAGTGTGGGTGTAGGGGTGGAGATGGAAGAAGCTCGTTTGGTAAATGCACGATTGTGGTTGGCGGATGATGTAGCTGCTGGTAAAATAACCTTTTTTTCGAAAGATATTTATGATACTACAGTGGAAGAATTGGGTGGAGCATTTGATATTATTGTACTAAAAGATGTGATAGAGCATATACATGATCAACCAAAACTGATGGCTTATATGCAAACATTACTCACTCAAAATGGCGTAATATTTTTTGGATTTCCACCATGGCAAATGCCCTATGGCGGCCACCAACAAATGGCTACAGGCAAATGGATGGCTAAAATGCCTTACTATCATTTGCTACCTACTTTTTTATATAAATGGATTTTGAAAGTAAATGGAGAGCATTGGCCATTTTTTATTGAGATAAAAGAAACGGGTATTTCAATAGAAAGGTTTGAAAGAATTTCAAAAAAAACGGGGTTTAATATTTTGTGCACAACACATTATTTGATAAACCCAATTTATGAATACAAATTTGGGATGAAACCTAAGAAACAATTTGGTTTGATAAAAGCGATACCTTGGGTTAGAAATTTTTTTACGAGTTGTGTGTATTATTTGATACAGAAAAAGTAATATCGACTTTAATGCAGTTTTTAGTTAATAAAAAGAATTAGTAAAATATGATACATATAGTTTTTAACGAAGCAGATGTAAAAGTGCTGCAAGAAGCAA
>JAYSWO010000268.1:0-29549 GCA_043717975.1 Ferruginibacter sp.
CAATGAAATAAAAAATATTCTGCTGAACTTTGCCATACTTATCTGTTATATTAAGTCTTAAAATTAGTTTATTAACCGTTACAACGAAAATCAATTTAAAAAATAAATAAATGCTCACTGTAAAATCATTCGAATTTAGTCCAATTCAAGAAAACACTTACATACTTTATAATGAGTTTAACGACTGCATCATAATAGACCCAGGCTGCTATTATGATGCTGAAAAAGACAAATTGGTTGCATTTTTAGCAGAAAATAAGCTAAAACCTACTATGCTCATAAATACCCATTGCCATTTAGACCATGTTTTTGGCAATAAGTTCATTGCAGAAAAATATGATCTTACCTTACAAATGCATGAAAATGAAAAACCAGTATTGGCTTTTGCACCTACGAGCGGGCTTATGTACAATATCCCTTTTGATAATTACGAAGGGGATTTTATTTATTTGAACGAAGGGGATACGATAAAATTGGGGAATGATGAACTCAGTATTTTCTTAACCCCTGGTCACAGTCCAGGCAGCCTTAGTTTTTATTCTGCTAAAAATAATTTTGTAATAAGTGGAGATGTGCTGTTTAAAAACAGTGTAGGTCGTAGCGATTTGCCTGGGGGCAACCATGAGCAACTAATAAAAAGCATAAAAGAAAAATTACTTGTTTTGCCATATGAAACGATCGTATATAGTGGTCATGGCCCTGCCACAACTATTGGTGAAGAGAAAATAAGCAATCCTTATTTGGTTTGATACGATTAACTTAGAGCCATCTACATTTACTCGTTTTATAATAATCCAAAAGTGTAAATGCTGGATTGTCATCTAAATAATTATATAATTTTTTACTGCCAATGGCAAAAGATAGAACACTTTTATTTGGATGTATTGCATTATTATTTATTACCCCGCCATCTATTAGTTTTATTACCCCATCTCTGAGCATTTTGGTATGTATTCACAAGTTTTTTATGGGGAGATAAAAAAGTTTATACTGCATCAGAAATGATTTCCATTCCCATTTGTAAAGTGCTACCACCTTCCAGTAGTTTGGCAATGTGTTTGCCAATCTGTATGTCAATTTCTCTTACTTTATGGTGATAGCTTTCTTCCATAATGGGGGCATTATAAAAAATCATTTTTGTTAAGCAATCTTTATGTTCGATACCATTACCATGGCACTTCGTATACTAGTATTTACCAATGCTATTATTTAAGTAGTATAATCTACAGCTCCACGAGCAATATCCACAGAAATGCCTACTGAGCAGTACTAACGTATATCGAGTGTTGAAACTTGTACAATTGCTATATCTTAATTTAAAATTTCATTTTTAAATAAATCTGAAGTGTCACTAAGATTCCAATGATTCAATCTACATATTATTGTATTTTACTTTAAGCTCATAGTAATCCCAAGCAAAAAAATAATTAAGAAAAAATTACTCAACTCATTAAAAAAATATTATATTAGTGTATTATTTAACATTTAAATACTAAGAAACATGGCAACAACAAAAAAAGCGGCCGCTAAATTTGTAAAAGCAGCTTCATTCAGCCCAGTATTGGTAACATTACCTACCAAGGTTAACGCAAAAGTAATTCATGCTACTCTAGATGAAATTTTTAGACTGAATGGATGCTTAGCGTGTGGGCTAGGAGGAATAGATCTTCGCCTAAGAATTGGTGAAATTATGCAACCACGCATTAATGAAAATATTGCGCAAATTACAAGTTTCTAATGTAATGTAAACGCTGCCAATTTTTTTGAAGTTGGCAGCGTTTTTATTGTACAAATCCAAGTTTTAATTTATTATATCAATTTTCATTTATTTCAATGGATATAACCCCAACACATAAAGCGCCTTCTATTTGTTTTACCTACGATAATTATGATCCATTATTGTTAGAAACCATTCTTCCATATGTAGATTTTATTGAAACCACACCTGACTCTATTTCTATGATACAACCAGATAATAGTGTTACGCTACATCCGAAAATTATAGATCAATTAAAACAAACAGCAACAACAAAAAAAATAGTAGCACATGGAGTAGGCTTGTCTATAGGCACATTTGAAGGGTTTTCTGCAGACTATATTAAATTACTTGATGCATTGGTTGAAGAAGTAGAGCTTTATTGGCACAGCGAGCATTTAGGTTATACAATGATTAACGGGGAATGTATAAACGTAATGTTGCCGGTAAATCGCAATAAAGAAAATCTTCAACTTATTTGCGAACGCATCCATTTTTTACAAGAGCGTTATAGGCTTCCTTTTCTTATTGAAAACATTGCGCATCTTTTGCCCGATTACGACTCGCAATACAGCGATGCAGCTTTCTTAAATGAGATAACAAAACAAACTGGCTGTGGGCTTATTTTAGATATGTATAATATTTATTGCGATGCCTATAATTACCAATTTAATATGGATGCATTTTTGAAAGAGTTACAGCTAGATTCGGTGAGGGAAATTCATCTTGCCAATGGGTCTATTTATAAAGATCGTATGATGGATATTCATTCCAATGCGGTAGATGATAGGGTACTGCAATTAACAAAAGAAGTGTTGCCTAAGGCAAAAAATGTAGAAATTATTACGTTCGAATTATTGCCCGAGGCAGTTCCAGTAATGGGCTATCAGGCTATACAAGATGAATTGATTCGTATAAAAAGCTTGCTTCAATTTTCAGCATGAATACAAAACAACATCAACAGCTTATTCTTGAATTGATAAAAGAAAAAAAAGTAACTATTATGGCTGATGAACCTTACATCAATCATTTAAAAAATTCGCTTGAATTAGAAGTTGCTAGAGATATATCTGTATGGTGGCGCAGCATGCAAATAGAGCGGTACTGCCTTATTACTGCCAACTACCTAAAACTTACTTCACAATTTGATGCTGTTATAAAAGCTTTTTATAGAACAACAAATGTATCTCCTTATATAGAACTGGTTGGACAAAGTTTTCTCGATTACTTGCAACAAAGTGATGACCAATTATTGATTACCATTGCCAATTTTGAAGATAAATTGAAAAGGGTTAAAAAAGGAGATAATGGCAAATACACTATAGCATGGAAGTACGAACCCTTTAGTGTGCTCGACTTTCTTATTAATCGCAAACCTTTAGAACTAGAATCCATCAAAGGAAATTACCTTACCGTCATTGATTCGGCATTAGAAAATCAGTTTGTAGTAGTGGATTTGAATTGATTTTTTTCTACTAAGGATAACAAAACTTTTAAAATGTCAAAATTGACCAATAGTTAAAGATGATTTGCAAAATCGTATACAAATAAAATAATTTGCATTGTTAGTAAAGTATTTAGGAGAAATAGAAGATATTTTAAGCGTATTTTTTTGTGTAAGCAATTAAAGATATCATATTCAATAAAACGCAATAAAAAAGGCTCCCAAATTGGAAGCCTTTCAAATATATTTCTACAGTGTATTTTAACTAATCAACCCTGCAAAATGCTTAACCGTACGTACCAATTGTGATACATAACTCATTTCATTATCGTACCAACTTACGGTTTTTACCAATTGCTTATCGCCGATGGTTTGTACTTTGGTTTGTGTAGCATCAAATAAAGAACCGAAAGAAATTCCGATTACATCGCTGCTTACAATTTCATCTTCGTTGTAGCCAAAGCTTTCGTTGCTGGCGGCTTTCATGGCTGCGTTTACTTCATCAGCCGTTACTGTTTTTTCTAAAATTGAATACAACTCCGTTACCGATCCTGTAATTACCGGAACTCTTTGAGCACCACCATCTAATTTTCCTTTTAGCTCTGGCAATACCAAGCCTATTGCTTTTGCAGCGCCAGTACTATTTGGTACAATGTTAGCCGCCGCTGCTCTACCTCTTCTCAAATCATTTTTTGCATGCGGTGCATCCAATGTATTTTGATCGTTTGTATATGCATGTATGGTGCTCATGATGCCTGTTACAATCCCAAAATTATCGTTCAATGTTTTTGCCATTGGCGCCAAACAGTTTGTTGTACAACTTGCACAACTAATAATTGTTTCTGTACCGTCCAATATAGCATGGTTTACATTAAATACCACTGTTTTTAAATCGCCAGTGGCAGGAGCAGATATAACCACTCTTTTAGCGCCGGCAGTAATGTGTGCTTTGGCTTTTTCAGCATCTGTAAAAAAACCGGTGCTTTCTATTACTACGTCCACATCGTGCGCTCCCCAAGGAATTTGTGCAGGATCTTTTTGCGCATATACTTTTACTTCGTGCCCGTTTACTACTATCGCATTTTCGGTAGAAGTTACTTTTTCGTCAAAGCGACCTTGTGCACTATCATACTTTAATAAATGAGCTAGCGTTGCAGGGCTAGTAAGATCGTTTATAGCTACTACATCTATTCCCTCCATATTGTGTATTTGGCGATACACCAAACGGCCGATACGACCAAAACCATTAATGGCAACTTTTACTGAACTCATTTCTTTAAATTTTAATGATTGCGAATATTTTTTGAAGTGCAAAATTACAATTTGTTGGGCATTTGTTATCCATTTATTTTGGTTTTAACCCGATTGTAAGTTGTGGTTACCATTTGACAAAAAAGAAAAGTATGTAAATATAAAATTTTCATACATTTACGTCCTAATTTAAAACAAACACATATGAAACGTTCAGGTTTATTAATTGTATTAGCTATACTAGCAATAATTGTATTTATGGGTTGCAATGGCTACAATGGTCTTGTAAGAGAAGATGAAACTGTAAAGAAAGCTTTTGGTAACGTGCAAACAGAATACCAAAACAGATCTGACCTTGTGGGCAACCTTGTAAATACCGTAAAAGGTGCAGCTAATTTTGAGCAAAATACATTAACAGCAGTAGTAGAAGCTCGTGCAAAAGCTACTAGTGTAAATATTAATGCAGATAACCTTACGCCAGAAAAAATAGCGGAGTATCAAGCTGCTCAAGGCCAACTATCTGGTTCGCTTAGCAGATTGCTGGCTACAGTGGAGGCTTACCCTACATTAAAAGCCACAGAAGGATTTATGAAATTGCAAAGCCAATTAGAAGGTATTGAAAACAATATCAAAAATTCTCGTATGAAATTTAACGAAGCGATAAATGTGTACAACACCAAAGTGCGTTCTTTTCCTATGAATATTTTGGGTGGATTGTTTGGCTTTAAAGCAAAAGATGGATTTAAAGCAGATGCAGGCGCAGAGAAGAAAGTAGATGTGAATTTTGACGATATGAACAAAAAATAATTGTAATCATTTACAAACTAGTTGATGAACAATAAAAGATATTCGGGTTTTATCATTGGCGGTATATTGGTGCTATTGGGAATTTTTCTAATGGTAACTTTTAACGGCTTGGTAAAAAAAGAAGAAAAAGTAAAAGTGCAATGGAGTGAGGTTCAAAATGCGTACCAACGTAGGTTGGACCTCATACCTAACCTTGTAAATACCGTAGAGGGCAATGCCAATTTTGAAAAAAATGTATTGCAAGAAGTGTCTGAAGCAAGAGCGAAGGCCAACTATGTAAATGTATCTGCCAATGATGTATCTGCCAATGGATATAAAGCGCAAAAAGAAGCCCAAGACCAACTGGCTGCAGCAGCAAATCGTTTAATTATAAATGTAGAAAAATACCCTGATTTGCAAGGTGCAAAGGCTTTTACTACTTTACAAACTCAGCTTGAGCGTACAGAGCTTCGTATAAAAACGGCACGAAAAGATTTCAACGAATCTATTCAAACATACAACAGCAGTACAAGAAGTTTTCCTACAAGTTTGGTTGCAAAATTATTTGGGTTTAAAAGTAAAGATGGCTTTCAATCAGACGCTGGTGCAGAAACCGTAACAGAAATAAAATTCAAATGAGCATTTTTCCATTATTTAAAAAGGCAGAATATTTTACAGCCGAAGAAAAACTTCGTATTGTAGATGCTATACGTGCGGCTGAGCAGCAAACAAGTGGGGAAGTACGAGTGTACATTGAAAGTAAAAATGTATATGTAGATCCTATGGATAGAGCCGCAGAGGTTTTTTATAATCTTAAAATGGATAAAACCGAAGATAGAAATGCGGTACTGCTTTACATTGCTATGAAGCATAAGCAGCTGGCACTTTTTGGCGATGAAGGTATTTACAATGCTACTGGTGCTACTTATTGGAACAATGCCGTAAAAGAAATGATTGCTAATATTTCTGCTCAACATATTACGGATGGTATTGTGAATTGTATTCATAATATTGGACAAACACTAAAAGAAAAATTTCCTTTTGATAGAACAAATGATAAAAACGAATTGCCAGACGAAATTATTTTTGGCAAATAATTTTTTATAGAAAAAATACATGACGATATTTAAAAAAATATACTTTTCATTTATACTATTGCTTTGTAGTGTTGCAATGTTTGCACAGCAAATACCTGATAAGCCCAACCCTCCAAGGCTTGTAAATGATTTTACCAATACACTTACGCCTGATCAAATACAAACATTAGAAAACAAATTGGTAGCATTAGACGATGCCACATCTACACAAATAGCAGTAGTGCTTGTAGAATCTACCAATGGTGCAACCATAGCAGATTATAATGTGGAATTGCTGCGCAAATGGGGTGTAGGTAATAAAAAAAATAACAATGGTGTCGTTTTATTGGTGGCAAAAAAAGATCGCAAACTTGATATAACCGTAGGTTATGGAGTAGAAGGAGCACTAACAGATGCTACCGCAAAAAGTATTATTGATGATGTTATAGTGCCTAATTTTAAAGGCGATGATTATTACAGGGGTATAGACCAAGGTACGGATGCGATTGTAAAAGCGGTAAAAGGCCAATATACTGAACCAAGGGATAAGAAAAGTGGCAAGGGTGGCGGTACTGGTTTTATTTTTATTTTGGTTATCATTATTATTTTTATTGTACTCTCCCGTAGAGGTGGCGGTGGTGGTGGTACTTTTATGAGCCGTAGAGGCCAAACAGGTATTGGAGATGCTATTTTTTGGAATGTACTGTTAAACAGCGGTGGCCATGGTGGTGGTGGCGGAGGAGGTTGGGGTGGTGGAGATAGTGGCGGCGGTGGTTTTGGTGGCTTTGGTGGTGGTAGCGGCGGCGGCGGCGGTGCTAGTGGGGATTGGTAGGAAGGTTGAAAGTTCAAGGTTCAAGGTTCAAGGTTCAAAGTTCAAGGTTGAAGGTTTTTTATATAGTTACATTATTTTATTGTTGATTGGTTCATAAAATGCGAAGCATTTTCCTTTCCGCCTTCTCTTTGTAGAGAAATCTTTGTAATGATGAAGCTGCAAAAAAAAACGTCTTTCCGCCTTCTCGGCAAAGATATTTTGTGCAGATTTTTTAACATCTTTGTACAGTTTTTAACCGTAGAGTTGTTCAGGGTATTTAAATATTTTCACTACTTTTATACAAATAAATAATTATATGAAAAAGATACTTTTTTTATCGGTAGCTATTTTGAGCATAGCATTCATGTCATTTATATATGCTGATGTATTAAACATTGGTGATGCACTGCCAAAAGCAGATGCAAAACTGAAAGAAGTAAATGGTAAAGAAATTACCATGCAAGTTGCTAAAAAAGAAAACGGTTTGCTTGTAATGTTTAGTTGCAACACTTGCCCTTATGTACTAAAAAACCAAGAGCGTACAAACGAAATTTGTGCCTACGCACAAAAAATGAATGTTGGTATAGTAATATTAAATAGCAACGAAGCAAAAAGAACAGATGATGATAGCTATGCTGCTATGAAAGAATATTACAAAGCACAAAAGTACAATTGGTTTTATGCAGTAGATGAAAACAGTACAATGGCAGATGCCTTTGGTGCCAATCGTACGCCTGAGTGTTTTTTATTTGATAAAAACTTGAAACTAGCATATCATGGGGCTATAGATGATAATCCTAGTGATGCAAATAGTGTAAGCAGAAAGCATTTGCAAATAGCGATAGACGAACTTATAGCAGGAAAAGAGATTGCTACAAAAACCACTAGGAGCGTAGGTTGTACCATTAAAAGAAAATAAAAATATTTTTACAAAGCAGCTTCAATAGCTTTTTTTATTTCTGTAGCAGATAATTTTTTTTCGTAAAATTGTCTGTAACCCTTTTTTTTATTTACGATAAGTGTAGCTGGTATAGCACCACTCCATTGCTCCGAAATAATGGGGCAAAAATAATCTGCATTGGTTTCATCTAGCCAAGCAATATTTGCATTAAATTTTTTCTTGGCTACAAATTTTTTTATTTTATTGGGATAGTATTCTGGAAAATCTAAACTAACCAAGTATAGTTTTACATTGTCTTTTTTATGAAGATTTGTATATTTTATGAGATCAGGTATTTCTTCAATACATGGTACACAAAATGTAGCCCAAAAATTTATTACTAAAATAGAATCTGATTTTTCTATTAAATTGGCTACATCTGTAATTTTCCATTTCTCTATTTTTTGTGCATTACTTTTTAAGTGAAGTGCGGCAAACAAAAAAAGAAAACAAATTACTCTCATAAAAAATGGATTCGAAATAAATAAATTAAAGTTTGAGACTTATTTTTTAACAAATAGGGTAGAAAATATGAAGCAATCAATTTTTCACAACGGTACATAACCCGTAACCCGCAACTCATCAACCCGTAACTTTAAAACCCCTAACTCGTAACCCCCTAACTCGTAACCCCCTAACCCGTAACCAACAAACCCGTAACCCAACTACTGCGCAATGTACTCTTGTAAATGTTTAATGGTTTCTTGTTGGTTTTCTATAATAGCCGTTACCACATCCGATATAGAAATAATACCTATTACTTTTTCATTATCTACCACAGGTAAATGGCGCACTTTGTTTTTACTCATTAGCGACATGCAATGTTCCAATGCATCTGCCGATACTACGGTCAGTACTTTCTCTGTCATTATCTCACTCACGGGTGTATCATGTGAGGCTTTACCTTGCAATACAATTTTGCGGGCATAATCCCTCTCTGAAAAAATGCCTATTAACTTTTCTTGTTCTATTACCATAAGTGCACCAATATTTTTGTCTGCCATCATTTTTAAAGCATCATATACAGATGCATTAGCCGTTAATGAATAAACAAAACTGCCTTTAGACTTTAAGATATCTGATACTTTCATAAAAACAAATTTGAAGTGAGTTATATAATACTTTGAATATTAAAGTTATGAAAAATTAAAATATGGATGGAATTATTTGATTTGCAGGATAATTTAGATATGAATATATCTTAGTATCAATAAAAATCAACCATGATAAGGCTCGTAGATGTTTTTCTACTAATTATTTACACAAAAAAAGCGCAATAAAATAATACACAATACGTTCTACCCTTGATAAACCGTTTACGTTTTTTTAATAAACTCCCTATTTGATGAAGACTAGATTTTTTCCCATTTTTGTTTTATTTTATTTTTTCAGTGTTCAGCTTTTCGCACAATCTTTAGAAGGAAAAGCTAATAGAAATGTAGAAACAAGCACAGATTCTAATCATGCACATGGGTTAGACCCACTAACTTCTGCAAGATCGCAAGGTACGAGCGGTACAGGTGCAAATATTGATGTAATTTATCATAAAATAAACTGGCGTATAAATCCTGATACTTCTATTGGAAAATATATAAAAGGGTCAGTGCAATTTAATTTTAAGACAACACAACCTAATGTAAATACAATTAGTTTTGATATTGTTAGTATATTAACGATTGACTCAGTAACTTTTAGAGCCGCAAAGCTTTTGCCGGCAAGCATTGTACGAGTTGGTAATATTGCTACTATTACTCTAACCGCAACCCTTGCTAATAATTTTATTGATTCTTTTACTGTTTTTTATAAGGGGGTACCTCCAGTGGTATCTGGAGCAGCACAAGGTTATCAAATGTATTCTACAGTTGCAGCTGGTAATATTGTAAATACTTTGTCAGAATCTTATGAAGATAGAGATTGGTGGCCTTGTAAGCATGATATGCAAGATAAGATTGATTCTATGGATATCATTGTTAGTGTGCCATGGGCTTTTCCAAATCCGGTAGATACTTTTTGGGTAGCTACTAATGGTAAAATGATTGACTCAAGTATTGTTGGTAATAGCAGAATTTTTAAATTTAAGACAAAGTATCCTATTGCATCTTATCTAGTATTTGTAAACGTAGCACGTTTTGAAAGATATTATCGTAATGTAGTTGTTAATGGCACTTCAAATGTGCCAGTAGTATATAATTTAGTAAAGGGAGGTTCAACAAACGCAGCGGCAGTTGTTGCAATGGACAAGATAAATACTGTTATGCAAGTATTTAGTACAAAGTTTGGTGACTATCCTTTTAAGTTGGAAAAACATGGCTTTGCTGATGGATTGCAAGGTGCAGGTGGTATGGAGCATCAAACCATGTCGTCTATGGTTACAGGCTCTTTAACTAGCTTAAGTACCCTTACCCATGAGCTAGCGCATCAATGGTTTGGCGATAATGTAACCTTTGCTCATTGGAATGACTTGTGGTTGGCTGAGGGATTTGCAGAGTATTCAGATCCATTATCAAAAGAATTGGTTTCTATTATAGGTAACCCAGCATCTGCTTTTACTTCACGAAATTTAATAAAAAATGCTACTGCCGCTGTTAACGGGTACAATGGAGCTTTTGCCTTGAGTTCACAAAGCGTATGGATTCCAAATAGCAATTCTAGCACATCTAATTTAATTTGGAATACAAATTATGGCTCTACAGTTTATAAACGAGGCGCAATGGTTGTTTCTATGTTGCGAGCTATGTGTGGAGATTCTATTTTCTTTAAAACTTTAACCAAGTATCAAACTGAATTAGCAGGTAAATCTGTAACTACTGATACGCTTAGAAATTATTTTAACAGAGAACTTGGTAGAGATATTTCTGTTTTCTTTGATGATTATGTTGGAGGATCAGATACATCTTCTGTAATAAAAGGTGGTATTGGTAGCCCAACAAATACAGTAAACTGGAATAATCCTACAACATTTGGGCAATCTGGTAGAAGACTCGTAATATCTATGGGTACACAAACAAAAACGGCAGGCAGTAATGTTGCCTATTTTAGAGGCCCAGTACAAATACATGTAAAAGGTGCGTTAGCAGCAAATGATACAACCATTACTCTTTTTGATTGGGGTGGTGGGAATTTATCTTATGCGGGTAAAGGAATAAGCATACCTGTAGCTGGAAATAAACTCACTTTTGATTTATCATTTGTGCCAACCTCTGTACTATACGATGATAGTGCTAGAACGATGAGTAGAGGATTGGGAGCTACACCATTTACTGGAACTACTAAAGCTACCGCACTTGAAGGTTACGTTTGGCTTGGTACTACAAATGCTGTGTGGGGTACTACAACAAATTGGGCTGGTAGCCTTGTGCCGCCAAGTGGGGGAGATGTTACCATTGCTACAACTGCATTAAATAATCCATTACTACCAACAGGCACTACCGTTGTAGGGCCATTATCAATACTTGCTGGTAAAATTCTATACTTAAATAATAATACCTTAACCATTAATAATTCTGTTAGATATACAGGTTTAATATCTGGCTCACCTACCTCAAATATCATTGTAGCAGACCAAGCGGCTATGTTAAATTTTGATCAAACAAGTGCTGCTACACGTTCACTAAACACACTTACCTTAAACCCCAAAGCTAGTGCAACCATTGGTACAGGGTTTCTGGAAATATATGGAGGCCTAAGTTTACCAACATCTACTTCATTAAATGTAAGATCTGCTAACCTTTTAATAAAGTAGTACATTATTTATACATCTTATGCAATTGCTGTCTCTTGTATGAGGCAGCTTTTTTGTGTATAGAAATATGGCACAATTATTCCTTTACACTTTTTGCTTGTAAGCAAATTTGTACTTTTTGTTTATTCTTACATTTTACCACCTACTCATCTTTAAAAACCATCTCAGTATGACCCAAATAGTTATGTAAATACATTGTACATTTGTGCCAGTACAAGAATACTAAACCATGAATACGAAAGGAGATGTAAAAAATGCATCGCCGGTAAAACAAAAACTAAGTCGTACGCTTTTGTAAAAAGAAACACGAAAGTTGCTCTTTTTATTAAAATTAAAAATTCGGATAAAATATGGAGTATGAATAGGTTGCTGAGCGACTTCTATATTAGTTATCATTTCCTATTGTTTTTTTTATGGAGTATTAATATTTTCGAACAACTTTTACCGCCAAACGTCAAAGAAATCAACAAGCATTTTCACTCTTTATTCCCAGCAATATAAATCTCTGGTAAAAGAGAAATTCTGTGTTAGAGAGAGGGTTGAATAATTGAATTATTGTAATCGTGATTCAATAAGGGACTATAAGAATCTCCTATTGTCAATATTATTGATTTCAATATAGTATTATACAAAATCATAACTTAAACTTAGTTTTTATTCCATTCCAAAAATTATTTGTATTTTTCCTTTCTAAAAAAACTACCATGTTAAAACGAATCGTACTATCAACCATTTTTGTAGCAGTTATTTTTGTAGCAGCATTTGCGCAAAGAGTTACACCATGTGGTTATATTATTCCACCAAGATCATTAAAAAATTCTTTTAGGTCTGTGTATGAGGCCAAGCAAGTGGTAAGTACCATGCTTGATGTAATACAGTGGAAAGAAAATTTTAATTTAAAAGAACAAAATGGTATTCAAAATGCATATGCTACTATTAGTGGTGGACAGCGTTGGATTGTATATGATAATAATTTTTTAGAAGATATAGATGCTTATGCAAAAACCAAATGGGCTAGCATAAGTATAATGGCACACGAAATGGGGCACCATTATTACGACCATGTGGTAAGTGGAAGGGGGAGTAATGTACCATCGGAAATAGAAGCCGATGCATTTTCTGGTTTTATGATACAAAAACAAGGAGGCACTTTGGAACAAGCGCTAGCAGCTATGACAGCTATCGGTACAGAAAAACAAACGGCCACACACCCTGCAAAAGCAGATAGGCTCAAAGCCATTACTAGAGGCTGGAATGCAGCAAAAGCAAATACAACGGCAACAGGCGCAAACACCGGTGCCACCACACCACCACCACCACCACCACCGCCTACACCACCAGGTAACACTGGCACACCAATAAATACTGGTACTACTACTACAGGTCAGTCAGACCCACAAACAGACCCAAGTTGGATAGCACTTACCATACAGAGCAACCAAGATGAAACGGTACAATTGAGTGATGATGGAAGAACCTATCAACCTGCAACTATAAAAGCTGGACAAGCATTTGTATTAAAATTTGAAATATATAATTGGGGTTGGTTAAAGCTACCGTATTATAATGGTTTCCGCACTTTTAAGTTATTGCATGGTAAAGACTATACCATCGTTTATAATAGAAGGAATAAAAATTGGACTGTAGCAGAAATACCGAATTAGTAAAAAAATATTTTAAAAAAGGTGTATCAATTTTGATACGCCTTTTTTATTTGAAGTAGAAATATGGTATAGGCATAAAAAAACTGCTTCATAAAATGAAGCAGCCTCTTTTTTTTCGGGAGATTTATTTTAGGTGAATTATTTTGTTAAAATCATTCGCTTGCTTATTACTTCTTGCCCATCTGCAATAATGCTGTAGATGTACATGCCGGCGTTGAGAGTATTGCCATTCACTTGTACTTGTTGGTTTTTGCCACTTTGTAAATTAAATTGCAAAAGCATTTTTCCATTTAAATCAAATACAGCTAGTATAGCTTTGCTTACATCTGTTGGCAAGCTATAACTAATGGTCGTTTTTTCGCTAAACGGATTTGGTGTATTTTGGCTTAAGCTAAATGCTTTATTTTCTATTTCAGCTGGCAGGTTTACACTGTTTTTTTGGGTAAGTACAAGTGTATTGTTTGCCGATGCTGTTGCCAATTGCTTTTTCAAATCTTCAATTTGCAATTGTTGCTCTTGCATTCCTTTTATAAGCATTGGTATAAACCCCATATAGTTTAAACCTTTGTAAGCAACTGGTTTGCCGTCTTCATTTTTATTGCTACTTGTTCCTGGTACAAAAGTTTCTGTCACAAGTTCTGGAAATATCTGCTCCACATCCTGACTAATTAGACCATGTTGTAGTTTATTGCTTAAAGCCATATTTTTATTTTTTACCACATCGAATAAATAATTTTTTGGCTGCAATTGCATAATCTTAGTCATTATACCAATTTCATCATTTATTTCTGTTTTTAATCTTCTATCACTTAGTTGATTTAAAACTCCTGTAACTTCTACATCTCCTACAAAATATCCTGCCCATTTTCCATTAGCAGGACCGCTGCCTGAGTAGTTACCTTCAGCAATTCCAAGTATACCATAGTGAGAACCTGTCATAGGGGCACCACTAATATCACCCACAATTGCTCCATAACTACCAAGTTGATTTCCGAACTCATCATTACCATCGGTACAAGCATATATGCCAGCTCTTCTTACAAAATTTAATGAGGTATTGCTTGCAGCAGATGTTGGACCATCAAATAAGCTCATATAAAAAGAACTGTTATTAGTGGCAGAATGGTCTTGCCTGCCCATTACTATGTTTCCAGATCTAGTATCACTCTGCCAAATATTTCTTACAGATGTAGGGTTTAATGCATCACTAAATCCTCTAAATTGAAAGATAACTGGACCAATACCAGCTGATTGGTTATTCCCAAAATCAATAAAAGCATCCGTTCTTCCTGTTTGGCCATTTAATATTAAACCTGACGACATGGTGTAACCAGTAAATTGATGTCTATTTCCATATATCCTTGCATTTGGTGTGCCTACTAAACCTGTAGCACTCCAAGTATCTCCTGCGGTAAAACTTCCAAAAGTTCCACTTGCTTTTTGGCCTACAAAATTACCACGGCTTGCATAAGAGAAACCAGGAACCAAACCCACTGCAGGGCTCATTTCAAACATTAAATTAGATGCGCCACCAGTTGGAGCGGCAGCCCATCTAAATTCTAAAATACCAGGGGTTACAGCAGGTAATAGTCCACTATTACCAATCCATTCAATAAAAGGGTTTGATACAACGCCAGTGTTTGGAATTTTAAATCCTGATGTTAATGCTCTTCCGTTTGTTTGTGTTCTAAATCCATTTAATATGGTAGTTTCTGCAGTTAGGTTACCCATACTATTCCATCTCGCTGTAGCACCAAAATTTCCTGTAATTCTAGGATCTCCTGCAAGAAGCCCTCCAAAATTGTTTTGAGTAATTAGTCGTCTATCAACCTGTAACTGACTTAAGCCAGGTGTTGGGGCTGTAAGAGGGGTACCACTCGGCACACCTCCAATTGAAATCGCTTGCCCATAGGAGGTAAACCCACCTAAGATTGTTGTTGCATAAGCAACAAATAAGATTTTTTTCATACCATTAATTTTTTTTAAGTTAAAAAAAGGGTGAGAAATTAATTAAGTCCAAAATGAAATACTGATCATCATCATTCACGATTGTGAAAACTTGCTTAGCCTGCCTGATAGGGAGGTGATTAGCTATAATTTTGTGTAATCCTTACATCATTTCGGTTCAATTAATGTTAATGAAATGTGAAGGTCAGATATGTTTTAATATTTATGTGTAGGCGATTCAGATAGTTTGTGTAGTGTTTAACTTACCTCTATTTCTTTTATAGGATGATATTTTTGGAAAATAACGAATGATGTATGGCGTGTGACTATTTTATTCTAGTATTATTCAGAAATTTGGCTATCATGCATACATCTGTAGGACCTATTAAGCGGGGCAAGTAGCAATGCTTAGCGATAAAAATAGATTTGGCAGCCTATTAATTAAGTGGACCTTTCAAAAAAAAACGGATTCATTTTTAAAACCGTTTTTTTATTTTACATACTCTATATACTTTACATACTTTTTCTACTTACTGTACTTTTCCACTTTCTCTACCAGCCTTTCCTTCACTCCAGTTACCCACTCCTTTTTCAATATACTCAATATAATACTATTTCTTCTTAGCTCAGTATAGGTGGCTACATGGCTACGCAATACCCCTTCTTCTACACAACCAATGCTGCGCATAGCTGCTTTGCTTCGTTCATTATTATTATCCGCTCTAAATTCCACACGTTCCAAACCCAAGGTTTCAAAAGCAAATTCTAGCAATAATAATTTGCAATGCTTGTTTAACCCTGTACCTTGAAATGCTTTTGCATACCAGGTGTAACCAAGCTGCATAGATTGGTTGTGCATTTGTATATCATAAAAACGGGTGCTGCCAGCATATTGTTGGGTGCGTTTATCAAATACCACAAAAGGGTACTCTATGCCTTTTGATCTTCCATCAAGTGCAGCTGCAATATAATTCTTCATGCCTTCTTCACCTGCAGGAGAAACTAGCGAAAACTGCCAAAGCCCGGGTTCGTTTAGTGCAAAAGGTAGCAAATACTCAAAATCATCTTCTACCAATGGGCGAAGTAACACTACGTCATTTTCTAAAATATATTCTTTAGAAGGATCAAAAATTGTCATTGATTTGTATTTTTTATACTGCTAAATTACCGTTCCTTTGGTTTAAAAACCATTTAATATTTTATGCTTATTTATATTTCATTTCAATTTACATTTGTACTTTACTATTGTTTGGCTATTACCAAAATCATATAGCCGTTATTTAAATTTTATTTCGTGACCAAACATGTCAACAAAGTTTCAGCTGCAGGTCTTATTATAGCACTAGGCATCATTTACGGAGATATAGGAACTTCTCCATTATACGTTTTTAGTGAGATTATAAATGGTAGAGCCATAAGCGAGCTCCTTGTTATTGGAGGGTTATCTTGTATTATTTGGACGCTTACTTTGCAAACCACCATAAAATATGTATTACTTACACTAAAAGCAGATAATAAAGGGGAAGGAGGAATTTTTGCTTTGTACACACTGGTGCGTAGGCAAAAAAAATGGTTGGTATTGCCTGCTATGATTGGTGGAGCAGCATTATTGGCCGATGGAATGATAACACCACCCATTTCTGTTACCGCCGCTATTGAAGGATTAGATAACATTCCTGCTTTTCATGGGATATCTGTGAGATCCATTGTAATTATTGTTTTGTGTGTACTCACTTTTTTATTCTTTATGCAACAATTTGGCACAAATTCTATCGGCAAAATGTTTGGTCCCATTATGTTGTTGTGGTTTGGTATGCTTGCGGTATTAGGCATTTCGCATATAGCAGATGATTTAAGTATTTTAAAAGCATTTAATCCCTATTACGCTGCAGAATTATTAACGCAATATCCAAAAGGTTTTTGGTTGTTAGGAGCTGTTTTTCTTTGTACCACAGGAGCAGAAGCTTTGTACAGTGACTTGGGGCATTGCGGCAAAGCTAACATTCGTTACAGCTGGATTTTGGTAAAAGCTTGTTTAATCTTAAATTATTTAGGGCAAGGTGCATACTTACTTAGTCATAATAAAAACACTGTTTTTGCAACCAAAGAATTGATGAAAGCACGAGGAGGCGAATTTTTAAAAGCCAACCCAGCGGCAATAGAGATGCAAAACCCATTTTATAGTTTAATGCCAGATTGGTTCTTATTACCCGGTATTGCTATAGCTACATTGGCCGCTATTATTGCAAGCCAAGCATTAATAAGTGGTTCCTTTACATTGATAAGCGAAGCCATTCGTTTAAACCTTTGGCCTCGTATGAAAATAAATTATCCTTCTGAAGCCAAAGGACAATTGTATATTCCAGGTATAAACACATTGTTGTTTTTAGGGTGCTGTGGTATTGTATTGTATTTTAAAACATCGGGTGCAATGGGTGCTGCCTATGGTTTAGCCATTACACTTTGTATGCTTTCTACTACTATCTTGTTTGCTAACTTTTTAATTTCTAAGCGTGTAAAATCAGTATTAATTTATCTTTTCTTAGTTGTTTTTTTAGCCATAGAAATTAGCTTTTTAATAGCCAATTTAGAAAAATTTCCACACGGAGGTTATGTAGCACTAATAGTAGGCGGTTTGCTTTTTGCAGTAATGTACATTTGGTATAGGGCAAGAAAAATTAAGAATAGATATGTAGAATTTGTACGGGTAGATGAGTATGTGCCAAAGCTTGAAGAACTGAGCAATGATTCTTCTGTACCAAAATATGCTACACATTTGGTGTATTTAACCAGTGCAGATAATCCAAAAGAGATAGAACATAAAATAATGTACAGTGTGCTAAGTGGTAAACCAAAGCGTGCCGATATTTATTGGTTCGTACATGTAGACACTTTAGATGACCCTTATACAAGTGAATATTCAGTAACACATATTATACCAAACGATATTATTAGGGTAGAGTTTAGACTGGGTTTTAGAATAGCACCAAAAATTAATTTGATGTTTAAAAAAGTAGTAGAAGATTTGGTAGCAAACAGAGAGGTAAACATTACAAGCAGATACGAAAGCCAGCAGAAAAATAATGTGGTAGGCGATTTTCAGTTTATTGTATTAGAAAAATTCCTTAGCCAAGATAATGAGTTGCCATTTTTTGAACAGTTGGTTATGAAAGGATATTTCTGGATAAAAGAGTTATCGCTTAGTGAGGAACGTGGATTTGGATTGGAGCAAAGCAATGTATTGGTAGAAAAATTTCCGCTAGTAGTAGCACCTGTAGCAGGCTTAAAAATGAAAAGAATTTTTCATAATGAGGAGGAAGGGTATTAGGGAAGTTGAAAGTTGATGGTTGTTGAAAATGGTTGAATAGTTGAATGTGCACTTTGCAAAAATGAAAGTATTTTAAAGTATTAGAGACTGGCTCCTCTCCTTTGGAGAGGCGGGGGTGAGGTTAGATAAAATAAAAATGAATTCAATTTCTCCAATAGACTTAAAAGAAAAATTAGATAATAAATCAGAACTTGTTTTAATAGATGTAAGAGAAGAATTTGAACATGCAGATTTTAATATTGGCGGTACACTAATTCCAATGAGTACATTGTTTGAACAAATAGAAAAAATACCAAAAGACAAATCAGTTGTGTTATATTGTGCAAAGGGAATTCGCAGTGGTATGGTAATACAACGCTTGGAAGAAAAATATGGTTATACCCATTTAATAAACCTTAGTGGCGGTATCTATGCATGGAGAAAAGTAACTGGCGAATAATTTTTAACCATTAATGGCACAACTTTTTTGAACCCAACACTACTCTATATCATCATCGGTTACATTGTATTATTTGCTGTAATCTATTTTATTCAAGAGCGAGTAATCTTCAAACCCGAAAAACTTAAGCAAGATTTTAAATATAGCTACGACGCACCTTTTGAAGAACTTTTTTTTGATGTAGAGCCCGGTGTAAGAATCAATGGTTTGCATTTCTACGTAAAAAAACCGCTAGGTCTTGTATTGTATTTTCATGGCAATAGTAGAAGTATAAAGGGTTGGGCAAAATATGCCAAAGATTTTTACCGATATAAATACGATGTAGTGTTGGTAGATTACCGTGGCTTTGGGAAAAGCACAGGTAAACGCAGCGAAAAAGATATGTTAAGCGATATGCAATTTGTATATGATTCATTGGCTGTGCAATATGCAGAGCACCATATTATCGTTTATGGGCGTAGCCTTGGTAGCGGTTTTGCAGCTAAACTTGCAAGTGATAATAAGCCAAGGTATTTAATATTAGACGCACCATATTTTAATTTTGCAAAATCTATGGAACGTTTTATCCCAATACTACCTATGAAGTATTTATTGAAATATCAATTGCGTACAGATAAATGGATAACACATGTAAACTGCCATACTTACATTATACATGGCACAAAAGATTGGCTAATACCCATAAGTAATAGTGAGAAGCTACAAGCACTCAGTCCAAAAAAAATAACCTTACTACGCATACAAGGTGGAGGTCATAATAATTTGCCATCTTTCAACGAATACCATAATTTGCTGCGGGATATTTTGCAGTACTAAAAAATCAGCATGACATTTAATAAAAAGAAAATATTTCGATCGGTAAAAATATTGTTGCTTTTGTATGCATCAATAGGTATTGCATTATACTATCTGCAAGATAAATTTTTGTTTCATCCCAAAAAATTGGCAAGCGAATACCAATTTAGATTTGATGGCAAGTTTGAAGAAATTCGAATGCCTTTTAATGAAACCGATACCATGAGTTTGGTTAAGTTTTTTCCTGCAGATTCAATAAGTAGAGGTGTAATTATTTATTATCATGGCAATATGAATAACTTAGAGCACTATGCAGCATATACAAGGC
Organism: Ferruginibacter sp.; assembly: GCA_043717975.1. Lineage (GTDB taxonomy): Bacteria > Bacteroidota > Bacteroidia > Chitinophagales > Chitinophagaceae > Ferruginibacter. The sequence goes on from JAYSWO010000268.1 coordinate 20,308, forward strand.
CATTTACAAAATTGGGTTACGAAGTATGGGTAGAAGATTATCCTGGTTTTGGAAAAAGTACAGGCAGCATAACAGAAAAAAAATTGTACGATCAAGCCATGCAAGTAAAAAAAATGGCTGATATAAAATTTAATATGGATAGCATTATTATTTATGGAAAGTCATTAGGCACAGGCATTGCAGCGTATGTAGCTAGCAATACAAAGGCTAAGATGCTTATTTTAGAAACACCGTATTATAGTATCCCAGCTTTGTTTAGTTGCTATGCACCTATGTATCCATCTAGTGCAATGGCCAATTATAAAATACCTACAAATGAATATTTGCAAGATGTAAAATATCCTGTCATCATTTTTCATGGCACGAGCGATGGAGTAATACCATACCGCTCGGCATCAAGGTTAAAAACAGTTTTAAAACCAACCGATATATTTATTACTGTGCCAAATGCTACGCATAAAAGCATTAATGGCACAAAAATCTATTATGATGCCATAGATTCCTTGTTCACAAAATAATTATTTGGTTTATTTTATTTGTTAGCATGAGGAGTTACCTGAATACTTTGTAAAAAGGTTCTCTACTTTATTGTACATATTCAATTTAGAAAATTTTAGATAAATAAAAATACTTTCATAATCTAAAGGGGAGATAAATGGTACGCATAACATTATATTGTTACACTTAATCTATCCTTATCTCCGCCAATACTTGATTTTCTTTTATAGTACCCAATTGTATGGTTTGTATTTTCTTTTCTATCTTGCCATTTTTAGTAGTATATATTTCCACCATTACCGTTGCAGGGCCATTTTCAGTAAGGGTACGCTCTCCAAAGTAATTTGTTTTTATCAAGTACTTTCCTTTAATGGCATTGCGTATGAGGTATTGCTCTGGGCCGTAGCCTTCCGTAAAATCTTTAGAAAATCTTACCTTTTACTTTATATCCAAACTTACATAAACACTATCGCCGCTACATTTGTTAGGCAGAGGTACAATATACCATTTATCAAACGTACCATTACTGCCATATGGAGTATTAAAACCACAGTAATAGAGATGATCTGTTCCCGAATAGCTGGGGTCAGATGTAGGAGTACGAACATTTAAATTAGGGAATATAAATTTCCTTCCACTTACAAAAGGACCTGCAACCTTTATTGTTCCATTTGGATTTCCATTGTTATAGTTTGCAAGAAAAAGTGTGTCGTTGTTTGTATAAGTTTTTGTTACATTAAGGTTTACTATTAAATGATAAATCGGACGTCCAATTATTAAATCTTTTATGTCTGCTACGTCAATATCTGTAACATAATTTGCATATCCGAACCCGGAAGAAGTTCTTAGGATTAGTTTATCTCTTGTATTATCAGTAGTATATGTAAAACTAAATTTACCTTCTGAATCCGTTTTTGTGGTTGCAAGAACTTTTGAACTTATGTTGTCATACTTTGCTTGGTATAGCTCAAAATCAGTGTTATTATTGTTTCCAGAACAAGGTAAGAACTGACCTGTAAGTGTGTAAGTAATTTTTTCTTTTCTGCACGAAAAAAACAATATTGACATTGTAACTAGAATTGTTATATTTTTCATAAAGTCACTATAAAAAAAGTTAACTTTTTATCATTTGAAATTTAAATTCCATTATTTTATATCTAAACTTACATAAACTGTATCCCCGCATAATTTACTATTTTCGATAATAAAATCTTTATTGAATATAAAATTTGATAAAGAATTTAATCCACAGTATAACGTTTGTTTATTTCCTCCGTAGTACCTGTCTTCCAAAAAACCGACATCTCCTTCTTTGTAAATTCTTCCACTTGTAAATGGACCTGCTTTTTTTATATAAGTCAAATTTTTCAAATTATTTACATATAGAGTATCATTATTTGTATAAGGCTTAGTAACATTTAGACTAACCACCAAATTGTATCTTCCAAGATAATATATTTTCATGTCATTTATATTTATTATTGGAACACCTGCAATTAAATTATAGTAACCAAAACCTGACGATTCTCTAATTATAAGTCCGTCAGAAAGATTAGTAGTAGTATATGTAAATGTAAAGTCGCCATTATTGTCTGTGGTAGTTGTGGACAATACTTCTGCATTTACATTTGTTCCATTTTTTTGTTGGTATAATTCTATTGTTTTATTTGCTTGAGGCGTTTGGGTTCCATTAAAACAAAGTACAACTTGCCCTTTAATCGTATAACTAACTTTTTCTTTTTTACAATTTGTAAATAGAGCTACAATTGATATAAATATAATAAATTTTTTCATTATCTAAAATTTTTAAAAGCATTGCTCTTTTTAAGGAGAGCAATGCTTTGGATTAATATTATTTTGTAATAACTAATTTGCTAGATAGCGTTTTAATACCATTGGTAAGTTTTAGTATATAAATACCATTAGGTAGTTGTAAGTCGCTAATTGTTATACCACTTGTGATATCAAGTTTACTGTTAGGAATAAAAAGGGCTTTTTGAAATACAGTAACCCCTTGCATATTTATAAAACTTAATTGCACTTTACCAATACTATTAAATTTGTATTTTAAATTAATTGTACTTCCAATATTGGGGTTTGGAAATATTTGCAAATAATTATTTTTATTTGTGAGTATTGATTTGGGTACAGGAATACTGTAGCTATTATTTCCTCCTCTATTTAGTGTACTAAAATGTACGCAACAGTTATTTAAAGGCTCATCTATTTGTGTAAAACTGCCTGTAGTAGTACCATAAAAACCTATATGCCCTGGTGGTCTTGGAGTACTTGTGCCATCATAAATAAATGTTGCAAAACCTGTGGCGGCAATACTATAAAGATCTTGTTTAGAATATACTCCCGCTACCATTCCAGTAGAAGGGACGAATGGCTGTGTTGCATATTCATAATGAGGATTTCTTCGATTTAAATGTAAATCATATTCAACTTTGTATTGTGCATTGTACTGCAAAGAATTATTTTCTAAGAATAGTTCTTCATCGCCTATCTCCATATTTAAAAAACCTCGCCTTACCAAAGGTGTATGGTTAACACATGCAAAATATGTGTTTACCTCATTTGGAGAAGGTGCCGCAACATTCGTCAAATTAAGAATATCATCATTTCTAAAATTTAAATGTTGCAGGTTTGGGAATCTAAATGTTGAAGGAATTCCCACTATCACATCTACCCTTGCAGGTACATTGGCAAGTTTAGTATTTATGGCTGTCCTTTCTATATTAGTATTTAATATTCCTCTAGCATTATAATCTAACGCACTGTAGGTGGGTATAAAGCCAAATCTTACACCATCTGTGCATATGCTCATATTTATATTTGTACTCAAAAATCCATTCCAACCTTGATGAATGTTTAGTGAGCTACATCCTTGTCCATCTACTGTGTGATGTATGCTGTACAAATTTAATGCCCAATAATTATTACTAAGGTTAAAACCCACATTGCTTGCTGTTGTTCCTACCAAGCCAGTAGTGCCGGGCCCTTGGTGGCTGCCTGCACTTGTACAATATGGTTTTGTATTAGCATAGTCTTGTATGTTTAATAAACTATTGTAATCGGCATATATTTTTATACCAAACCATTTTAATTTTACCCTTATTTTAAACATGCCGGCATTTGCATTCAATATTTTCCCTCTTCCATTTGGGTTTGTTCTTGCGGTAATATTACCACCAAATACTGGTATCCTTATGCCCAATATTCTACAGTGTAAGTCAAGATTAAATTCAAGTAATCTGTCATTTGCCGTGCGTAATTGGTTTGTGTATGGGTTTATTTGGTTGCTGCCATTTAATGCACCATTGCTCATGAGCATTATTTTGGCAAATTGTGGGTAACTTCCCATTCTATTTAGCTGTCCCATAAAACTTACACGAGATGGGTCGTTGCTGTAGGTTTTATAAAAGCCTGAACCACTTTCAGTATTTATATGCTCTATTAACAATTGCTTTATAGCTTTCGATTCTAAAAAAAGAATAAAAGCTGTAGTGGTTATTTGAAATGCATTGCTAATAAAAGGACCAAAAGCACCTAGTACATGCTTATATGCTTTTTGAATAGATAATGGTACGTTGGCACCTTGTTGTGGGGCATCCATAGAAATAAATAAACGTGTATTGTGCATTTTTTCAGGCAGTACCCAGTTAGAAGGTAAACTAAGAATTTGTGGGTTGGCAGCTATATAAATAGCAGTACCCAAATCGGTATTCTCTACAAAAAACGGAGAAGTATTTTGTCTCCCATAATCTGGGCTTTCCATATAGGTGAGTGCATATCTTGCTACTACGCCACCCATACTTTCACCTATCACGATAAACTGCTCGTTATCTGGCGATTGTTGTTTTAGTAGTTGTATTAAATTTACAAGATACAACGCATTTAATCGCATATCTATTCTACTGTTTCTCCAACTCACCACTGCAAATCTATAGCCTTGGTTTCTTAACTCTATTATTCTATTATTTTCTAGCATTTGGCTGTAAATTTTCGCAACAGTTCTATTTTGGCTTGGTATAAAATCTAATGGGTCTATACCTTCTAAATAAATTACCGTTTTGCCTGTGGTAGTACAACCATTATAAACCCCTACATCTAGCCCTGGTATAACTATAATTTCGTCGGGTGGTACATTTACCGTGCCCCCAGGAAAAAAACGAGATGCAGAACCTCCCCAAATATTAGCAGTGCTTGGGTCAATTGTTTGTACCTTTATAGTTGGAGGGGTGATAATACCTGTATAATTTGGTTGATAGAAAGATATTACTGTAGGGTCATAAGTGTGCCATCCTGTACCATCTCCAAAGTCTATTTTGAGTAAACTGTTTTTTGCAAAGTGGGCTGCATTATAATTATCAAAATAAAAAAACTGAGGATTTATAGTGAACACTGGGTTTGCACTACTAGCTTCATTTATAAGTGGGGCACTCATAAATATGGTATTGTCATCTGTATATGGCCAGCTAGGTCTTGGGATGATGTCGGTTAATATTGTATTTACCGTATCAAAATTAAAATACGAATTCGTGGTTAAAGCATCTGGCTTAAAACCATAGTATGAATAATTCATGATGCCAATTGGGATAGTATCATTGCTGTAATTATTAGCATTGTTGAAAATAGTCTCTGAACGTGTTAGAGAAGCTGTGTCATAGGCTGAATGATACATTTCATCATATACTTTATACCATAAGTCAGTTACATTAGTGTCAGCACAGTTTGTAACATACCAAGTGCTATCTGTACTATGAACAGCCATATCATACAAGAAATTTTTTGTGGGGGTTGGTTTTAAAAGAGGAGAAAACAATTGTCTTAGTTGTAAATTGGCTTCATCTAAGGTTTCGTTTTGAGCTTGTACCTTACTCATTACCGAAGTTGTAAAAAGTAGAAACAAAAAAAGTTGTTTTAAAATTATTTTTAAGTTCAGTGCTTTGTGCTTTGTGCTTTGTGCTTTGTGCTTTGTGCATGAGGAACTTTTTATTAAAGTGAATAAATAAAATCGACAATATAAATATACAACATATTTTAAAACAATAGGTTAGATAAATTTTATTTTTTCTATCTTTCAATTATTATTTTTACAACTATTATTGAAAAGACTCACAAAATTCATGAAACGTTGCATAAGCAATAAATTAAAACCTTAAATACTAAATCTTAAATACTGTTTATGTCTCCAATCATTTTATTTTCTTTTGTAATAGGATATTTTGTATTGCTATTAGCGGTGGCTTATTTTACCAGCCGAGGTAGCGATAACGAATCTTTTTTTATTGGTAATAGAAATAGCAACTGGATGCTGGTGGCTTTTGGTATGATTGGTACTAGCCTGAGCGGTGTTACGTTTGTGAGCGTACCGGGAGGTGTAGCTACGGGTAATTTCTATTATTTTCAAATTGTGTTGGGGTATTTGTTGGGGTATATTGTAATAGCTTTTGTGCTTATACCATTGTATTATAAAATGAACCTTACATCTATTTACACATATTTAGAAAAAAGATTTGGTATAAATGCACACAAAGCTGGTGCATTCTTTTTTATACTATCACGTACCGTTGGTGCTACGGCTAGGTTATATTTGGTAATAAGTATTTTGCAATTATTTATTTTCGATAAATTGGGCATACCATTTATTGTAACGGCTATTGTTATTTTAGCCCTTATTTTGTTATACACTTTTGAAGGTGGAGTAAAAACAATTATCTATACTGATACTTTACAAACCACGGGTATGCTTTTAGGCTTAGTGGTTTGCATATTTGTTATTACCAAAGCCATGGGCACAGATTTTAGTGGTGTATTGTCTCAAATGAACGATAAAGGCTATACCAAGATTTTTAATACAGATGTAAAAGCAGGTTCATTTTTTCTTAAGCATATTATTGGAGGTATGTTTATAGCCATTGCAATGACAGGGCTCGATCAAGAAATGATGCAGAAAAATATTAGTGTAAAAAATATAAAAGATTCGCAAAAGAATATCATGACTTTTTCTGCTGTGTTGGTGGTGGTTAATTTGTTGTTTCTGTTTCTAGGCGGACTGCTTTACTTATATGCTAGCGCAAATGGTATTACTACAGCTCCTGATGATTTGTTTCCTACCATTGCACTCAGCGATACATTTAGTGGAGTAATCGGAATCATTTTCATTATAGCCTTAATCTCTGCATTGTTTCCAAGTGTGGATGGGGCCATTACTTCACTCACTTCTTGTTTTTGTATAGATATTTTAGCATTAAACAAAAGTGCCGATACCGAAAAAGAAAAGAAAAATACTAGGCTTAAAGTGCATTTTAGTTTTGCTGTGTTGTTTTTAATAATGGTGCTTGTTTTTAAAGCCATAAACGACAAATTAATTATTGATTTTATTTTAAAATTTGCAGGCATTACTTATGGTCCACTACTTGGCTTATTTTCATTTGGCATTCTAACAAAAAAGCATTTAAACGATAAACTCATTTGGACAGTTTGTATTATAGCTCCACTAATGGCACTGGGTTTAGATATGCTTAGCAGCCCTGAGTGGTACGAAAAGAAACTGCATGTAAGTTTAGCAACAATAAAAGAAATATCTGCAAGTGTATTTGGAGGTTATAAAATAGGCAATGAATTAATCCTAATAAATGGCATATTTACATTTATAGGGTTGTTAATTATTTCAAAAAAATCGGATAAGCAAATTGCATAATAATGGACTTTATTAACCCACTTGCAGAAAAATATACGGAGCAATTTACCACTGCGCACGATATATTGTTGCAACAAATAATAGATGAAACGTATGGTACACATGCACAATCACACATGCTTAGTGGGCATGTGCAAGGTAAGTTTTTACAAATGGTAAGTCGTATGGTGCAGCCGCTAAAAGTATTGGAAATAGGCACTTTTACGGGCTTTAGTGCTTTATGTTTAGCAGTGGGTTTGCAACAGGGTGGCATGCTACATACCATTGAGCTGAGAGATGCAGATGCTTCACTTTCGCAAAATAATTTTAACAGAAGCCAATATGCCCCACAAATAAAATTACATGTTGGCAATGCTAAAGATATTATTCCTACATTAAAAGATGAATGGGATTTAATTTTTATTGATGCCGATAAACCTAGTTATATTGATTATTACGAATTAACTTTGCCCTCATTAAAAAAAGGTGCATTTATTTTAGCAGACAATGTGCTTTTTCATGGGCAAGTATTAGAAGAGAATATAACTGGTAAAAATGCAATAGCCATACATGCTTTTAATGAACATGTAAAAAATGATTATAGAACAGAACAAGTTATACTATCCATAAGAGATGGTATATCTTTAATAAGAAAAATATAATATGCGGAAACTGATTATTACAACAACATTTATTTTAGTAGTAAGCTTTTTAAAAGCCCAAGATATTTCTGTAGAAGATTATATAAGTACTTACAAAAATATTGCCGTAGCAGAAATGAAACGCTCTGGTATTCCTGCATCTGTTACACTTGCACAAGGAATTTTAGAAACAGAGCATGGCAATAGCGAATTGGTAAAAAAATCTAATAATCACTTTGGTATAAAATGCAAAAGTACATGGACGGGCGAAAGTGTAAAACACACGGACGATGCACCAAACGAATGTTTTAGAAAATACCCCAATGCAGCGGATAGTTATAAGGATCACAGCGATTATTTAAAAACATCGCCAAGGTATGCATCGCTTTTTCAATTAGACCCTTCAGATTATAAAGGCTGGGCACATGGATTGAAGCGTGCGGGGTACGCTACAAACCCTCGATACCCACAAATTGTAATTTCTAATATTGAAAAATATAATTTGCAACAATATGATACTGTTACTGGTGAAATGACAAATAATATTGCGGAAGTAAAAAGTGTGGAAGATGAAAGCGTTGTTAAAAATGCAACATTGGTTTCGGATAACGAAGAAATAAAAAATGCACTAAAAGCAAATTCAAAATTTAATAAACTAAAAGCATTGTATGCGAGTAAAGGCACATCTCTATTGGCAATAGCTACCGCTGCCAATATTGATTTGGTAAAATTGCTTGATTATAACGACCTCAAAACAGATGGGCTTTTAAAAGAAGATCAACTTATTTATTTAGAGAAAAAAAACAAACAAGGTAACAGAGATTTTTCTACCTCATTGCAAAACGAAACACTGAGAGATGTGGCCCAAAATAATGGTGTACAATTAAAAACATTAATGCAATTGAACAATATGAATGAGAGTGAATTAATAAAGCGTGGCACAAAAATAAAACTACGGTAAGCATAAATCCAAAAAAATATACAAACAACTAATTAACCTATCTTCATGGATACCATTTTACTAAACGAGAAAAAGTTTACCCCATACTTAACAGCTGCACAAATAGATGAACAAATACAACGACTTGGTGCAGAATTGAACAAGGATTATGATGGGAAGCGTCCTTTATTTATAGCCATACTCAATGGTTCGTTTATGTTTGCATCTGATTTATTTAAAGCACTTACTATTGAGTGTGAAATATGCTTCATTAAATTGGCCTCTTATAAAGGTACAAAAAGCACAGGGCAAGTAATAACTTCTATAGGACTAGATGCTACCCTTACCGATAGACATGTAGTTATAATTGAAGATATTGTAGATACAGGTAAAACGTTACACGAATTTTTACCTCAACTAGCCAACCAACAACCTGCATCATTAAAGATAGCTTCATTACTTCACAAACCTGATG
>JAYSWO010000269.1:0-1666 GCA_043717975.1 Ferruginibacter sp.
TGGTAGTGCCATGTTGTATATTTATTAGGTAGTCCAAATATAAAACAAAAAAAGATAGTAACCAAATATTGGACTATCTATATTTTATAATTGGTATAAGATACCAAGTTAAAATGTTTGTTGAATTTTCGGTATTTAAAAATCACTGTAGCCTTTTTCCTTGCAGTAGTAGTTCGGTAATTGTATTTAAAGAAGCATTGACAAATTTTGAAACCTCTAAAGACAGCATTCATTTTACGGTAGAAAAACAAATACCATTGGTACTTATAAGAAAAATAACCAAAAATAGAATGCTAAAAAATGAAATAAAAGCTTTGGCTAAGAGAATAAAGCCGAACCATTTTAAAGTTTTATTCTCAACTTCTCATAAATAAAACTCATTAGCCAAGCTGGCCCAATAAGCAAAAACTGAATATCTTTTAAGAAGGAAGGTTTTTTGCCTTCGATTTTATGCCCGTAAAATTGTCCAACCCAAGCCAACACAAAAATTATTATGCTAAACAACCAAAGTGATATACCCATTTTTTCCACAAAATGAGCAAGTAATAAACAACAGGTGGTAAAAATAAGCATACCTATTGCTAAGCTTGGTGAAAGCTTTACATAATACAACACTGCCAATAATGTAATAATCATTGCCACGTTTAACTGGTGCGTTTGAAACTGAAAAGGCAATTTATTGCTGTACAGTAGCCCTACAATAGAAAAAAAGATGGCGGGTACACAAATCCAGTGTATTAATTTATTGGTTTCGTTTTTGTGGCTTTCGCCATATTCGTTAAGCCAATTTTGTATGGTGCGCATCTTATATTTTTTTAGTTTTCTAAAGATACTTAATCCCTAATTTAAAAAGTATTTTTAAAGTTATACAATAATACATTCCTTACCAGCGTTATTACTTTGGTTTTTCATAGGATATTGGATTAATACGGGCTGCGATTTCTATCATAGCCCCTTTTTTTTGCCCCTACATGAAAAAAGCGCCTGTGAGAGGCGCTTTAAACAATTCATTATAAATATATTAGATAATTAACATCGAATCTCCATAACTAAAGAAACGGTATTTGTCTTTAATAGCTTTCTTATAAGCTTCCATTACCAAGTCATAATTAGCAAAAGCACAAGCCATAATGAGCAAACTTGTTTTTGGCAAATGGAAATTTGTTACCAGTGCATCAGCAATGTTAAAATCGTAAGGTGGGTGTATAAAATTGTTTGTCCAACCTTCTGATGGCTTTAACATTTTTTGAGCGGTGTAAGATGTTTCCATAGCTCTCATGGTAGTAGTACCTATAGAACAAATTCTGTGACCTTTTTCTTTGGCCTTGTTTACAATAGCACAAGCCGTTTCTTCAATCTTGTAATACTCAGCATCCATTTTGTGCTTGCTAAGATCTTCTACTTCTATAGGCCTAAATGTTCCAAGGCCTGTATGCAAGGTTACTTCCGCAAAACGAACACCTTTTATTTCTAATTTTTTTATAAGCTCCTTACTAAAATGAAGCCCCGCAGTGGGTGCAGCTACAGCTCCTTCATGCTTTGCATAAACCGTTTGGTATCTTTCTTTGTCTTCTTCTTCTGGCTTGCGCTTTATGTATTTTGGCAATGGTGTTTCGCCCATAAACTCTAGCATGGCTTTAAACTCTTCATCAGAGCTTTCCCAAAG
>JAYSWO010000270.1:0-1665 GCA_043717975.1 Ferruginibacter sp.
ATAGACTGCCCATTTTTCTAAACGCATGGTGCTATATAAATTTGCGTTTTGTTCGTAACGTGTTTGTACTTTCAATTTTGTACCAACTAATTTTTGCAATTCATTTTTTGATACATCAATATCTACTTTCGGTTTCAATTTTATTTCTACAGCACTATATTCATCTACAGCAAAACCCATTTGTTGTTTTACAAAAGCAATATTGGTAATGGCATATTTATCATCTATTTCTTGCTGTATAGAAAAAACACCAGCTGCCTTTGTATTGCCTTCGCTCATGGCATCTTCAGCATTTTTACTTAATGTTTTTTTTGGTAGAATAATGGTTACAGTTGACGCAGGTAAGGCTTCGCTAACATTAATATAAGTTGCATTTTGTACGCCATATCCAACAACTAATTTTGCGGTATCAATGTTTCCAATATCAAAATTGCCTGCACTTATTTTTGCTACAACACCACTTATATTTTTATAGTTTTCATCTACACCTTTTAAAGAAACTACTTTTTGCGATTCTTCATTTTTAAGCAAAGCATTGTCTTCGGCAATCATAGAAATGCCGCTTACAAATATTTGTTTATTGATAGCATTTATTTGTGTAGCATTAAGTGTAAAAGTTTTTCCTTCGATAGGCGTTATTCTTACATCGCTGTAAAAAGAAGAGTAGAGCGATTTTACCAAATCTTCGAAGCCATTAAAAACACTAAGCACCAAAATTTGGCAGCAAGTTGCAAATGCAATTACAGCAGTAGTTACCCATGCAATAATATTAATGGCATTGGCCGATTTTTTTGCTCTAAAATATCTCCATGCAAAGGCTAGATACAAGGTTTGAAAAGTTTAAGGTTGAAGGTTCAAAGTTTTTTTAGATCAATCTTCGTTTATTTCTTCCGAAGTTTCTTCTGGTTTTTTAGAAGATAAAGGGTTTTGCGCATCTTGCTTTTTTATTTCTTTAAAAAGCACTTCCATTTTATCTACATAATCTAGTGTGTCATCTATATAAAAAGTAAGTTGCGGCATGCTACGCAATTGATGGCGTACTCTTGCTGTTAATTCTTTTTTTATTTCCCAAGCTTGCTCTTGTATTTTATTTAAAGTAGCCACAGCATCTTTTATTTGAAAAAAACTAAGGTAAATTCTGGCATCAAAAAGATCTGGCGTAATTTTTACCGAAGCTATAGAAACCATACCACCATCCATCATTGAAAGACCTTTGCGCTGAAAAATTTCGTTTAAATCTTTCTCCAATACAGCCGCCACTTGTTTTTGTCTTTTACCTTCTAACATATTATTACACTTTTAATAACTGTAAAATTACTTACTTTGCGGTTTATAGCACATTATTTATACAATGAGAAAATATTCACTGGTTTTTGCATATTTAAAGGATTATAAACTTGCTATTACATCTTATATAATTTGTACACTTTTATCTATCATTTTTGGGGTGGCTTCTTTGGGTATGTTATTTCCTTTTTTACAGGTGTTGTTCGATAAAGATAATGCTATCACACCTGTTACAAAACATACTGGTTTTTCGCCATTTGGCTGGCTAAAAGAAAGGGTAGGAGAATTAGTAAACAATGGCAATCAAATGCACACACTAGCCATGGTATGTTTACTTATTATTGCAAGCATTATTCTCAAAAATTTGTTTTTGTATTT
>JAYSWO010000028.1:0-6163 GCA_043717975.1 Ferruginibacter sp.
CACTTAACTCTTGATTTTTTGCAGGAGTTAAGTGCCAAACTTGGAAAATATCATGCAAAATATTTAGATAAAATTGGCTCACTTTATTTTACAAAAGAAAACTACTACGATTTTTATTATGGTAAAGGCTCCACCTTTCCAGATATTAATGGCGGTGTTGGTATTTTGTTTGAGCAAGCTAGCAGCCGTGGCCACGCACAAGAAACGGTAAACGGTATTTTAAGATTTCCTGCCACCATAAAAAACCAGTTTGTAACGGCACTTTCTACATTGGAAGGTGCAAATAGCCTGCGCAGCGAATTTTTAAACTGGCAACGTCGTTTTTATATGGATGCAATGCAACAAGCTGCCACAGCGCTGGTACAGGCTTACGTTTTTGGAGATGCTGCCGACAGAAATAAAACGCAACAATTTGTAGCCATGCTGCTACGCCACCAAATTGCTATCTATAAGCCTAAAAATGATATAACGGCAAATGGTAAAACATTTAAAGTGGATGATGCTTTTGTAATACCCATGCAGCAACCACAACATAAATTGCTGCGTACTATTTTTGAAAAAACGCTTAATTATAAAGACAGTATTTTTTATGACATCACCGCCTGGACAATGCCTTTGGCTTTTGGGATGCCTTACAGCGAATTAAATGCAGCACAGTTTACCAATAATGTACTGGGAACAAAAATTGCAGATGATTACAAATTGGCAGCTTCTGTAAGCGGCGGTAAAAGCAATTATGGTTATTTAATGGAGTGGAACGATATGATGGCATCGGCGGCTTTATTTGAATTGCAACAGCAACAGATTATAACGAAAGTGGCCACAGAGCCTTTTGAAATTGGGATTAATGCCATCAATAAAAATTTTAAGCCGGGTACTATTTTAATTGCTGCAAGCAACCAACTGCTGGATGCAGAAAAATTGTATGCTGCTTTAAATGATATTGCCAAAAAATACGGTGTGCCATTTTATGCTTTGCAAACTGGTAATGCCATCAGCGGTATAGATATGGGCAGCAGAAAATTTGTAGCATTAACAAAGCCTACGATTGCCATGATAACAGGCCCGGGCGTAAATGCAACAGATGCAGGCGAAGTGTGGCATTTGCTTGACCAACGCTTAAACATACCCGCCACCCATTTGGAGCTGGCTGTTTTTAACCGAACCGATTTGAGTCGCTACAATACATTGATAATGGTAGGAGGTACCTACACTGAGTTAAATAAAGAAAAATTAAAAGCATGGGTAACAGGTGGTGGTAATTTGATTTTATTGGAAGAAGCCGTACAATGGGCCAGCACAAATGCCATAAATACAGTAACCCTTAAAAAAGCAAAAGCCCCAGTAGACAGTACCAAGCGGTTGCCCTATGGCGAACAGGAAGAAATTGATGGCGCCCAGCAAATGAACGGTGCTATTTTTACGGCAGAAGCAGACCTTACCCATCCACTCGCATATGGTTATGCCGAAAAAAACATAAGCTTATTTAAAGCCAACAGGGTGTATATGGAAAAAAGCAAAAACCCTTACGCCACGCCATTTTATTACAAAGAAAATGCGCTGCAAAGTGGCTGGCAAAGCAAAGAGAACAGCGAGGCCATAAAAAATGCGGCAGCAGTAATTGTAAATACCGTGGGTAGCGGTAGAATAATAAATATTGATAACAACCCCAACTTTAGGGCTTTCTGGCTGGGAGGCACCAAGCTAATGATGAATGCTATTTTCTTTGCAAAAATTATAGATGCTGCTTCGGCAAGAACGGACGATTGATGTTGGTTTTGCGAAAGCTCATAAAAGTAAAAGCCGCCATACAGTAAGGCGGCTTTTACTTTTGTCCTAAATTACGCATTAGCCAATAATGTTTATTTTAGCTTTTCAATTCCTCATGTAGGTTTCAACCCCTACATAATAATAAGTATTCTGCTATAATTTTAATTTGATTAATATATGATTGGATTTTAGTACTTCATTGCTTCTTTGGTTAAATATTTTTTCAAGAAACCCATTTGTCCAATATCGTAACTTTCGTGTTGTGTTAAAAAGGCAATCGTTCCTCCAAATGAAAAATCGCCAATTGGACTTTTTAAAGGGCAATCTGAGGCCAAGTGTTCTTCGGTTACAGTGGCTAAAGCTTCTTTTAATAAGTCGGTTGCTTTATTCCATTCTGCTTTTACTTCTGCTAATGTTGGATAATTATCATTTGCATCGAAAGCCTTAAAGTTTTCGAATTTGCCATCGAAAGGGTTTTTTGTAGGTTTGCCTAACATTGCACAAGTATTAAACCTTGCCCATGTGGTGTGGGTTGCTAACCAAATAAATGGATTATTGTGATCACTAACCCTCTCCTTTGCTTGAGCCTCCGTTACGCCTTCGCAAGCATTCATAAAAAGACGACTATTCATGTTTAACATGATTTCTGATTGATAAATTGATTTTGCCATTTTTTTGTTTTTAATTGTTTTTAATATGAAGTTATTCTGTAATGACGAATGAACTTTTTAAATTCGGACAAAGTTTTGAAAATAAATTATTTCCTGTATCCTTCACTTCAAAAAGCTTTTCCTTTCCCTGAATGACAAAGTTGACGTAAAATTTCCATATATCGCAACGCTGGCGCCTATACGCCGCATTGCAAATGTGCGCAAGGGTATATGTGCCTCGTACAACGTTTATTATAATTTACCGTACTACTTTTACCGCCTTATGCGGTAGAAAGCCAACACACAAAAGTTTCGCATTATTTTTGTACTAGTGTTTTCATCTGCACCATTAGGTGTACTTGGCATAGCATTATGTGTAAGTTGGTTAAAAAATAAATACAGTATGTTTTTTAATCATTTGTCACTCCTCCGTATTCTTCATTTTCATCAATAATGAGTAAGCACCTTTTAATACAATGCTCTTATTTGCAAACTCTGAAGCTGATGTAATTTGGGTATACCCATTTTCTGTATTGCCTGCTGTTATCTGTATCATTTCGTATTGCTTATTACCTTTGTCTATAAAAATATAACTCTTACTTTCAAAACTTACAATGGCATCGGATGGCAAAGCGTTTGATTGCTGATTTTGTGTTTCAATTTCTGCATTCATATACATGCCTGGTAAAAGGGTTTTATCATAGTCCATAAAATGGCAATGTACTTCGGTACTGCGGTTTTCAGAAAAGTCTTTTCCAATCAAAATAATTTTACACAGATGTTTTTTTTCTGGATTGGTATTGGTGTAAGCCATTACTGTTTGCCCGATAGAAAGGCTATTGATGTCTTTTTCAAAAACGGTAAATGCTAAATGAATGTCGGTTGGGTTCACAATTTCAAACAATACATCGCTTGGCAAAACGTATTTGCCGATGTTTACATTTACTTTAGAAACATAGCCGCTGATGGGGGAATAAATATTGATGCTATTCGTAATATTATTTGCTGAAATATTGCTGGGGTTGATACCTGCAAACTTTAATTTCTCTGCATATGATTTTACCAAAACCGTAAGTGAGTTATATTCTGATTGTGCCTGTTGATAAACTTTGTCGCTGCTGGCTTTGCTTTGATTTAAATCTTTTTGCCTTTCGTATTCTGCTTTGGCGTAGCCAATTTTTACTTTTGCTAAAAGATAATCTTCCTGCATTTGTATAAATTGTTTGTCTTCAATGCTGCAAAGCACTTGCCCCTTGCTAACATACATCCCTTCTAATAAATTTGTTCTTTTTAAGTATCCTCCGCTTGGAACGCTTATGGAAACGAGATTTTGCGGTGGTACATCTATTTTGCCACTTACTTTAATGCTGGCAGAAGTTTGTTGTTGCTCTATTTTTCCGGTTTCAATGCCTGCATTTTTAATTTGTGCATCGGTAAGGGTAACAATGTTTTCAGCAGCTGGGGTGGCTGCTTTTTCATCCGTTTTAGTTTCGCTTTTGCAAGCAAATAAAAATGATGTTGCTATACATGCTATGAATATATTTTTCATTGTTGCTTATTTGTTGGTTAAAGAATTGAGTTGCACAAGGGCAGTATTTAATTTTCGTACTGCTTCTACATAATTGTTTTGTATATCAGTGTTTTGATTAATGAGCATTACCCATTCCAAATAATTAATGTCTCCAACAATAAATTTTTTGTTGGCAGTTGCTAAAACCAACGCTACATTTTTTAATGCTTCGGTTTCGTAATAGACAACTGTTTCTTTATACTTTTTATATTCCTGCAACCATTGCAGGTACTGGCTTTCCAGTTTTTGTTTTTCAATCAGTAATTTGTTATTGGCTATTTCATTATTTACTTCTAAAGCTTTTGCTTTGTTTTTTATGGAAGTGTTGAAGATGGGAAAAGCTAAACCCAACGAACCATATAAACCATTATAGCTGCTTAGCAAAGTATTTTTTTGCATGAAAGTTTGATAATAAACACCGCCAATTAATTCAGGTGTTTTCTTTGATTTTTCTACAGTAATTTTTGCGTTGTTAATATTTTTTTCCTGCTCTATTAATTTTATCATTGGCAACGCAGCAACGAAACTGGTATCTATTATTTCTGCAAATTCCATTTTGTATTTGTCTGCCGCAGGCAAATAATCGGTTTCTGAATTGAGCAAATATTTAAACTGGCTTTGCAATATTTTGTAATCGTTTTGCAATTCTGCTAACTGTATCGTTATTTGCCCTAACTGGTTTTCGGCGGTTGCTTTTTCTAATATATTGCTTTCGCCTTTATTAAAACGAAGTGTTGCTTTGCGTAAAAATTCTGAATAGATGCTGTCAGTTTTTAGCAATAGTTTTTCTTTCTCTTTTAAGTAAAGCATTTCATAAAATAACTGTGTTACAAGTTTGGTTAAATCCCTTTTTTGTATGGCTTCATTCCATTCGCCTGTTTTCGCTTCTTCTATCAATAATTGCTTTTGCTTTTTATATACCGAAGGGAATTTAATGGTTTGCGATGCACCTAATTTTATATCAAAAGCGTTGCTGTTAAATTGTCCAAACTCTGAACCAATGGCAGTATTGGGAATGTCGTAGGCCGTCTTGGTCATTCGTTTTAAGTATTCACTTTGTAGCTTTTCATTCTTTATTTTTAAACTGTTAGCAGTTGCAATTTCAATTGCTTTATCAATGCTTATTTTTTCTTGTGCCTGTATATTTTGCGAAGCAAATAATGCAAAGCATAATATGATGGTTGCTGTTATTTTGGGGTTCATTGTTGGTTTTGTTTTTTTTCCTTTTTCAAACATGGTATATAAAATAGGCAGCACAAAAAGTGTTAAGAATGTTGCAATGAGCAAGCCGCCTATTACAACTGTGGCCAAGGGCTTTTGCACTTCTGCACCCGCACTATTGCTTAATGCCATTGGTAAAAAACCCAATGAGGCAACAAACGCGGTCATTAAAACAGGTCGTAATCGTATTCTTGTTCCTTCTAAAACAATTGTATTTACATTCAGTTCGCCACGCTCTTTTATTCGGTTAAACTCTGCTATCAATACCAATCCGTTTAATACGGCTACTCCAAACAATGCAATAAAACCAACGCCGGCACTAATGCTGAAAGGCATACCTCGAAGGGCTAAAAAGAAAATACCGCCAATGGCAGATAATGGGATGGCTGAATAAATAAGTAAGCCTTGCTTTACCGAATTGAATGCAAAGAATAATAAAATAAAAATCAGTATCAACGAAACTGGAACTGCAATCATTAACCTTTTTTTTGCTGCGTTTAGGTTTTCAAAAGCACCACCATAAGTAGGATAGTAACCTGCAGGAAATTTTATTTGTGTACCTACTTTAAGCTGCAATTCTTTTACAATGCTTTGTACATCTCTGCCTCTCACATTAAAGCCCACTACAATTCTACGCTTTGCATCTTCTCTTTGTATTTGGTTGGGACCTTCGGTAATTTCTACTTTTGCCAATTGCGACAATGGTATTTGAGAACCGCTAGGCGTTGGTATCAATAAGTTTTGAACATCTGTAACGCCTTGTCTTTTTTCACTTTCTAATCGTACCACCAAATCAAAACGTTTTTCACCTTCATACACAATACCTGTGCTTTGCCCTGCAAAAGCGGTGTTTACCATTCGGTTAATGTCTTCAATATTTAAACCATATTGTGCAATAATGAGTCGGTTGTAATCAATTACCACTTGCGGCATACCTGTTACTGTTTCTACA
>JAYSWO010000271.1:0-4240 GCA_043717975.1 Ferruginibacter sp.
ACTACTATGGCAAAATGAATAATTGGGTAGTAGGAAGATTATTCCGACATTTGGACTATCGGATAGCGAAATGGGTAAAGAATAAGTTTAAATCTTTAAAGAATAGTTACCTAAAAGCAAATGATTGGCTACGAGATATAAAGTCTAAATATCCAACAATGTTTTACCACTGGCAACTATTTGCATAAAAGAGAATTGTATGTCAAGAGCCGTGTGAAGGGAGACTTTCAAGCACGGTTCTGTGAGAGGCTTGCGCTGAAATGTGCTTGCCTACTTGACCGCTACCGTTATCCGCCATGCAATTTGCAAATTACGACAGCCTGAAAATTTTTATATTTTACTCCCCTATTTTGTTGAAAAGTATTTAATTTTTGGGCTTGAAATTGAAACTAAATTTTAAAATTATAAGTCTGAGCCAGAATGGGGGGCGAAGGAATTAAATTAATCATTAGAAATAGCCTAAATTACACTCACTTTAAAATCATTAATTGACAATGAGAAAATTATTTACCATAACTTTTTGCTTAGCTTGTATAACATTTTCTTCAAGCAATCTTTTTGCGCAATTTAGGCAAATACATAATGCAGGTGATTTAGATAATGATATAAAAGGAATGTCTTTTTTGAATCCATCAACAGGTTTTATTGCCTTTACAAAATATATTGCCTTTACGCAAGATAGCGGTCGCACTTATATTCAAAGACCAATTACTGTGGGAAATACAAATTTTAATGGATATTCTGTAAATACACTTTTAAATTTTGTTTCGTCGGGTGTTGCTGCTTTTAGTACAGATTCATTAATTACTTTTGGCAACTTTACTGCAGGTCCATGTATACTTTTTTCTGCAGACCAAGGACTAACTTGGAAAATGGTTTATCATTCGGCCGCTACAACCGATTTATACAACCGCATTTTTGATGTTAAATTTAATGGAAGCGTTGGTACAGCGGTTCAACACGATAAAATTTTACGAAGTACAAATAAAGGGCAGAGCTGGTCTATATCTGCATACGGAAGTGTATTTGAAAAAATAAATTACCCTTCTTCTTCCGTCGGGTACGCTACTGCAAAATACCTACTTTTAAAAACGACAAATGGAGGGCAAACGTGGAATTCAATAAATGTGCCAGTTAGTAATTCTAATTATAATTATGATAATGTTTTTTTCGTAACAAATTCAATTGGATATTTAACTGAAAGTACGACTTCTACCATTTATAGAACAGGAAATGGTGGAACTAGTTGGACAAAAATGAATAATGAAGCTCTTGTACCTGTTAATGGGAGTGATATTGTTTTTATAAATGATAGTACAGGTTTTATTTGCAAAACAAACTCCTTCGATATCTTTAAAACATCTGATAGCGGAAAGATATGGGAGCCTTGCAAAAAAGAGGTGCAATACCAGTATCTCGGTTATGGATTTAATAAAATGCAATTTTTAAACTCACAAACTGCTTGGGCTGGTGGTGCAGGAGAATATTTAATGCTTACAACCAATGGAACACCTGTAAAACCAAAAGCTTTTTTTAGGATAGATACTTTACGTGTAAACCTTGGCACTACTGTAAATTTAACCAATCTTTCGAAGCGGAACTATCAATATAAGTGGTTTAAAAATGATACATTGATATCAACTTCATACAATGTTTCTTACACTCATTTGGGGTATCCATTGAGCGATGTTATAAAATTGGTTGTTGATAACGGAGTTGAAACTGACACTGCTATTCTTGGCCAACAATTTCCTGCCCCAGAACCTCCAGCTATTGTTATATCTGCCATACCTATGAGTGGAAATAGACAAACGGTTGTTGATATTTATGGCAGCAACTTTACCAACGCAACAGGTGTAAGTTTTGGTGGAGTGCCTGCATTTTATTTTCAAGTTTTCACTGATACACATATATATGCTATGGTTGGAATAAATGGAGGTACCGGAGACATAAGTGTTACTAGAAATTATGCTCCTACGGGCTCACTCCCTGGTTTTACTTTTTATCCAACACCTGTTATAAATTCAATTTTACCTCTTATTGCACAAATAGGCAGTACTGTAACTATCAGTGGTTCAAATTTTAATTCTTCCATAGCAGGGAACACCGTTTATTTTGGTTCTGTAAAAGCCACCGTACTTTCTGCTACTACAAATACGCTTACCGTTACAGTTCCTTTTAGAGCTAGCTATGGGCATATTAGTGTAACATGTAATACACTTACGGCGTTCTCTCCAAAGCCTTTTCTACCAACATTTGCTGGCGGTACCATTGCTGCAGCAACTTATACAACTGCGTTAAACTTACCGAGCGGAACTATGCCAAAAAATATTGCTACAGGAGATTTTGATGGCGATGGTAATATTGATTTAGTTGCAGCCAATAAAAATAGTAATACAATAACTATTTATAAAAATACAAGTAGTAATGGAAATATTAATTTTGCAACTGCCATTTTGTTTTCTACGGGAGGAAGTTCAAATGCTACATCACGAGTTATAACATCTGATGTTGATGGAGATGGTAAACTTGATATTATTGTTACTTATTTATTAGGCTTTTCAGGTAATGTTGATATTTTTAGAAATACCTCTTCAAGTGGAGTGATTTCATTTGCTGCAAAAGTGAGTTTTAGTACATCAACTAACTTTAATAATTTTAATGCAGAAAGTATTGCCTCCGGCGATTTTGATGGGGATGGTAAAATTGATATCGCTATTGGTAATTTATTCGATCATAATGTAAATCTGTATTTAAACAAATCATCTTCAGGAAACATATCCTTTGGTGGGGGTTATAGTTTTCAAACAAACGGTAATAGCCCAAGCTGTATTGGTCTAAAAGACATTGATGGTGATGGAAAACTAGATTTAGTTGTATCTAATCAAGGTGGTCTTTTTTCAGTTTACCTAAATCAAAGTAATTATTTAACGAATACTGTTTCGGCCTTGAGGGTAGATTTTACAGGCCCAACAAATCCTAAATATTTATCATTTGCCGATATTGATGGTGATGGAAAATCAGATATTGTGGTGACAGATTTTTCTGGGGGAAATTTATTTATGTATAGAAATTTGAGTATTTCAGGTAATATTTCCTTGGCTGCTCATGTAGATTTAGTATGTGGAACAAGCCCTACAGGAACGAGTGTAGGTGATATAGATGGTGATGGGAAAATAGACATCGCAGTTTCTAATACTGGATCAAATAATATTTCTGTGTTTAAAAATTTATCAATATTAGGAAGTGTTTCTTTCGCTCCAAAAGTTGATTACGTAGTAGGAAATGGACCAGAAGGAAATGCTATTTGTGATTTAAATGGTGATAGCCAACCTGAAATAGTAAGCGCAAATTCTATATCAAATAATATTAGTATTCTAAAAAAATCAGTTTCACAAGGTTTAACGCTTTGTCCGCTTACAACAGCAACAAGTATTACAAATGCTAGCATCGGTACTTTATACCAGTGGCAAATAGATATAGGCACTGGTTTTAATGATTTAACTAATAATAGTACTTACTCTGGTGCCACAACAAATACGCTCCAATTAAATAATATTGATAATAACTGGTATGGCTATAAATTTCGTTGTGTAATTGATGGCAACCCTGTTATTTCTTCAACATTAAAATTCACTAATACTTGGACCGGTGCAGTCAGTAATCTTTGGGAGAATCCTGCCAATTGGAGTTGTGGGGTTGTACCACAATCTACAACGGATGTATATATTAATTCTGGTACCGTTATAATATCTTCAAATACTGCTATTGGAAGTTTGCATGTTATAACAGGAGTAAATTTTATAGTTAATGCAGGGGTAAGTCTTATTATAACTCATTAAAATTTGTAAGATATTTGTATAAGCAATGCTAAAAATTTTTTACCATATTAAGTCAATTCACAATTGAAAAGCCCCCCTAGCGCAGGTTACACCATACCGCAGAAATGATGCGAGGGTTTTGTGTGTTGGGTTTCTTGCCTGCGTTGGTAACTTGGGACACACAAGCGTCCACTCTTACAGGCGAAGAGATGCGACGCTAGCGCAGAAATGAGGTGAGGGTTTTTGTGTATGAGCTTTCTGTGCGGCAAATTATAAAAGAAGTTTATGCAAGGCACAGATACGCAGCCGCACTTTTGCAAGGCTGCATATCTGCGGTGTGCCAAGAAGTAAAGAGTAATCTTTACGAACTATAAATAAGATGAGAGTAGGTCTCTCGTATATGATGTTGAGGCATCATT
>JAYSWO010000272.1:0-1662 GCA_043717975.1 Ferruginibacter sp.
CCCTGCCATGATAAAGTTGATGGCCATCGTATGTTTTATTTACGGCTTGTTTAGGATATATAGAGGGTATAAGAAAAATTATTTTAGAGAAGGTTAATATGCAAAATAAAAATATGTTGAAGCGCTTGTGTGTATTATGTATAACAGTTGTTTTTTTTGCATCTTGTAATGAAGAAAAGAAAGAGAATAACTTTACTGATAGCCCTGAGCAAGGTACCATTGAGATAAGCGTAGATGAATCTTTTAAACCAGTAATGGAAGAGCAAATTGCTATGTATGAATCTTCTTTTCCTGGTACAAAAATAAATGCCCATTATAAAAGTGAGGCAGATTGTATGAAAGATTTTTTTAAAGATTCTACTAATAGAATGGTGATAGTAACCCGTGGGCTTACTGATAATGAGGAGAAGTATATGATAGATTCAATAGGCTTTAACCCTGGCTGGCAAGAAGTGGCTACAGATGCGGTGGCGGTTATTGTACATAAAAATAGCGCCGATACATTTTTTTCTTTGCAAGATTTACAGCTAAGGCTAACAGGTAAAATCAAAAAAGAAAAAACCATTGTATTTGATGGTTTAAATAGAACGAGTACGGTTCGTTTTATTCAAGATTCTATTTTAAAAGGAAAACAATTTGATACCTCAGTTGTAAGAGCCGTAAACAACAGCGATGAAGTATTGGAGTACATAGCCACACATGAAAATGCCATTGGTTTTGTGGGCATCAATAGAATTGGAAATCCGGAAGATGCAAAGCAGTTGGAGATGTTAAAAAAAGTAAAAATCGGATTGGTACAATGTGATCTTTGCGTGGACAAACCCTACATTTTGCCTACACAGCAAAGTATCCTCAATAGAAGATATCCATTGGTACGTGGTTTGCATTATATCATTAAAGAAAATTTTAAAGGCTTGGGATCAGGCTTTGTAGCATTTTTAAAATACGAAAGGGGGCAATTAATCTTTAGACGGGCATATCTTGGGCCAATAATGAATTTTAATGTACGGAATGTTAATTTAAATAAAAAGCCACCAAAAGATTAACTCTTTTAGTATTTATTGCAACTATTTCTTTAAAATTGTATTTCTAATTATAATTCGGACACCATGACAAAAATAAAAACCCTAGTATTGTTCTTTGTAGCAGCACTTTTTGCAGGCAATAGTATTGCACAATCAATAGATGATGGAAAGAAATTTCTATATTATGAGCGCTTTAAAAGTGCCAAAGATGTGTTTCAAAAACTATCAGCTGCAAACCCTGCGGACGAAACGGCAGCGTATTATCTTGGCCAAGCCATGATTGGTTTAGAAGATGTAGCTGGCGCAAAAGCTTTGTACCAACAAAAGCTAAGTGCTACCCCTAATAGTCCATTATTATTGGCGGGCATGGGCAATATTGGTTTGCTAGAAGGCAACACTGCCGATGCAAGAAGCCGATTTGAAACGGCCATAAACCTTAGCGGCGCAAAAAGAATAGATGTGCTTAATGCGGTAGGTGCACCAAATAGTGATCCTGAAATGAAAAATGGTGACCCGAGCTATGCCATAGAAAAATTAAAATTGGCCACTACCTTAAAAGGGTTTAAAGACCCAGAAGTGTGGTGCAACCTTGGCGATGCGTATAGAAAAACTGGAGATGGTGCAGGTGCAGCGGTTT
>JAYSWO010000273.1:0-10635 GCA_043717975.1 Ferruginibacter sp.
ATGTATGAAAGGTTTATGGAAGAACCATCACCTACATCATTACAAACACAGTGATAAAGGTTTTGGTGTAAGCAGCACTTTGTGGGATCATGTATTTGGCACCATGTACGATTTAAAAAATGAAAAAGACGACAAAGAAAAAGTGAAAGAGTTGATGTTTTCGGAGAAGTAATTGTTTTTTCACCACCGCTCTTCTTCCTCAAAATCCGTCGTATTCATTTTATTCTCCTCTCTTGATTTTATTTTTTCTAACTGCCGCTGAATAAAAAGTGCAGCAATAATTTTTCCTGCGTCTTCTTTTTTATTTTTAGCTAGCAGCTTGTTTAATTTTATCTCATTAATATCTGCTCTGTATAAAATATAAATGAGTTTATTAAAATCGTTTACAATAAGATAATTAATACGCTCTGTAAGATATTTTACAAAATTACTTTCGGTTGTTTCTAATTCGAAAGCGTTATTTACAATTTTTACAATTTCATTTTCCATTCATCAAAATTTTTCTAAAACGCCTAAAGCAAACAAAGCAAAATCATATTTAGCAGGGTCATTTTTATCAAGCATTTTCATAGTATTGGTAAGTTCTACAGCTGTTTGCCAGTCTGTAGCTTTGCGATCTATTAGTTTAAAATGCCTTGCTACTCGAGCTACATGAAGGTCTAAAGGTACAATCAATTGCGCTGGCTTTATATTTTTCCAAATGCCAAAATCAACGCCTTTTTTATCTTTTCTAACCATCCATCGTAAATACATACTTAATCTTTTACAAGTAGCTTTTTTGGCTGGTGATGCAATGTGTTTCATCGTTCGCTTTGGCACATTTTCTAATGAGAAAAAATATTGGTAAAAGCCATTTAATGCATTTTCAATGTCTACATCAGCCTTTTTCATAGAACGAGTAAATGCCGTTTCTAAAGAATCATGCTCAGTATAATGATGTTGAAAAAAATCTACAAAATACAATACATCTGTTGGGTTAAAGGTGCGATGTTTAAATTGTAATAATTTCTTTAAATCATTATCAGAATGGTTTATACAAAAATCATGCGGCGCATTATCAATGAGCCCCATTAGCTCTTTACTTTTATTGATAATAGTAGTGCGATTTCCCCAGGCAAATATGGCAGCAAAAAAACCAGCAATTTCTATATCTTGTTTTTTAGAAAACGAATGTGGAATGCAGATAGGATCCGCTTCTATAAAAAAAGGTTGATTATATTCATCAACCTTTTTATTTAAAAATACTTCTAACCGTTTGTCTATCATCAATTAATTTATTAAAAAATCATTTATTATCATTACAAATAAAGTATCACAAAAAGATTACTATGTTTACTAAACAAAAACAAAAAAATATCGTTTTACAATGATAATTAAAACTAAAACATACATTATGAAAATGAAATCATTATTACTTCTAATTTGTATTACAACAATTTCGTTTGTGTCTTGTAAAAAGGATACCCCCATTGTAAGCATACCTGCCATTACATTTGCAACTTCGATACTTGAAGGTACGGCAAATGCAAGTGGTGAATTTGAAATAAAAGGTCATATAAGCTCGGCAAATAGGCTTGAGCAAGTTACCCTTACAAAAGAAGGACAAAGTGCCGCCTTTATAGTGGATAATTCTACCGCCAAAAATAAAAATGAGTACGATTTTTCTTACCTAGTTACAGGAATTACAGCTAATACTTACATTGTTATTTCTATAACTGACCAAGCAGGAGGAAATAAAACAGAAAAGTATTTGATAAAAAAGTAAATTTAAAAAAGCTGATAAAATTTATCAGCTTTTTTTATAATCATTATACAATTTTATCCTATTGCATTTTTTAAATCCTCCACCAAATCTTCCGCATCTTCTATTCCCACACTCAGCCTTATTAAACCGTCAACCAATCCATTTGCAATTCTTTTTTCTCTAGGAATGCTAGCATGGGTCATGCTTGCAGGGTGGTTAATTAGTGATTCAACCCCACCCAAACTCTCTGCCAAAGCAAATAATTTTGTAGTAGTCAATACTTTTGTAGCAGCTTCTACGCTATCATCTTTTAACGTAAAACTTATCATTCCACCAAAATCTCTCATTTGTTTTTTTGCAATAGCATAGTTTGGATTATCCTCAAACCCACACCAATACACTTTTTCTACTTTAGCATGATTGCGCAAAAAATGAGCAACAATTCTTCCATTTTCGCAATGTTGTTTCATACGCACTGCCAATGTTTTTATTCCTCTCAATACTAAAAAACAATCCATTGGCCCGGGCACAGCGCCACAACTTTTTTGTATAAAGTATAATTGCTCACGCAAGCTATCATCGTTCATCATAAGCGCTCCTTGTATAACATCGCTATGACCACCAAGGTATTTTGTAGCGCTATGCATTACAATATCCGCACCAAGGTCTAATGGGTTTTGAAGGTATGGAGATGCAAATGTATTATCTACACAAAGCCAAGCCCCTGCTGCTTTTGAAATATGTGATACTGCTTCTATATCTGTAATGTTCATCAATGGATTGGTAGGTGTTTCTATCCAAATCAATTTTGTTTTTGCTGTTACAGCATCTTGTATATTTTTTACATCTGTGGTATCCACATAAATAAAATGAATACCAAACTTTTCAAATACTTTGGTAAACAAACGGTATGTTCCTCCATACATATCATTGGCACAAATTACTTCATCGCCTGGGTTTAATAATTTTATAACAGCATCAGTAGCTGCCACACCGCTTCCAAATGCTAAGCCATGTTTTCCATTTTCAATTGCCGCTAGGGCATCTTCTAACGCCTTACGAGTAGGGTTTTGGCTACGTGCATATTCATACCCTTGGTTTACGCCAGGTGCACTTTGCACATAGGTGCTCGTTTGGTATATGGGTGTCATTATAGCGCCTGTGCTAGGGTCGGGCACCGTACCTGCATGTATAAATTTCGTTGCCGCTTTATGTGAAGTGTTGCTCATGTTCTTGTATATTTTTGTGTGGCAAAATTAGTTGAAAGAAATATAATAAAACGTAAAACAAAATCTTACCGCTTTTTTATGAAAAGTTGTGAAATTGAATGCATAATAGCAAAAGGATAACAATGCAAAATTGAAAAAGCGCATATAAGCCAACCAATTATTGTAAATGTTGTGTTTGGAGCTTGCTTTTTAAAAATTTCATCGCCAATTGTTGTTTCTGTTTCTTGTGTTAGGTCTCCATGAAAGGCAATTAAAAGAAGAATTATCCCTAGGCTAAAACCGATTAGTGGAATATATGAATGTCTAAGCCACCAAGCATGCAGATTCGTTTTATAACGAATCGGGAGGCCAATTAAACCACATACAATAATTGTTACAATAGAAAATAGAACTCCCCATAAAGGATTTACAAATATTAAAATCGTTATATTAACAAAATCAGCTTCATTATTATCCAAAATGGAATACAACATAAATAGCACGAGAAGAAAAATAAATGTTGCTGAAACTTGAAAAAAAATAGTAGAAATAGAAATCAGTATTTTCATGACATAAAATTTATAAGACCTGTGCCAAACTCAAATACCGCCAGTCCATATTATCTGCATCGTGTGCATGTAGCGGTATAATTTTTTTATTCAATACACTTGCCTTTAATATTCTTTCATTTACCAATTTTTGTTTGGCATCTTCAATAATGCCTTGCAAACGCTTATCATCCATCCAAGATTTTTGAGGTGGCTCAAAACCTGTTTTTATTGGATTCCATAAAATTTTATTGGGCAATTTGTTTTGCATTGTTTTTCGCAAAATGCTTTTTGTAAACCCATCCTTCATTTTAAAAGTAGATGGCAATGAGAAAACAAAATCTACCAAATCGATGTTTAAAAACGGCAATCGAACTTCTACACCATGTGCCATACTATTTCTATCGGCATAGCGCAATAATTCATCTAATCCGCTTTGCATGGTATTGTAATAAAGAATATCATTAAGTTTTGTAATTACAGGTTTATAAATACCCTGCGACTCATTACCCTTTATTGCATGCAAAAGATTTGCTGTTATATTTTTATTATGCATCAATTTGGCATACTCTCTGCGCTCCAAAGCCAACGCAACATGGGCAGGAAGATAAGTAGCAAATATATTTTTTGCACCCCACTGAACATGTACATTGTTTTTTTGAAAAGCATTTTTTTCTTTTTTTGCTAATAAAAATTTGTTTCGTGCAATCAGTTCTTGCAAATACCAATGCACATATCTTGTATAACCACCTAATATCTCATCTGCACCCTGCCCATCAAGTAAGACTTTTACATGATGCGTCTTTGCCAATTCATACACTTTATATTGTGCGTAAATGCTTGATGATAAAAATGGCTCTTCTTGATGATAGCATACCTTTTCAAAATCATCTATTAAGCCATTTGCATCAGGTGTTACTCCATAGTTTTTAAATTGAAACTGTTCTGACAAATCTTTTATAAAATTACTTTCGTCTTTTTCAAAACCAGGGAAAACAGCAGAAAAAGTTTTGAAAGAATGGCCCGTATCTTGCCCTTGTATAAAATAAGCTATTGTTGAGCTATCTATACCGCCGCTTAAGCTTGAGCCAACCGGTACATCACTACGCAACCTACGACTGATAGTGGTTTCAAGTAAGCATGTTAATTTTTCTATAGCTTCTTTCTCTGTTATTTTTATAGCATTTTCTTTATCAATATCTTTATATTGAGTAGTGGTAAATTGCATATTGCTCAAAGAAAATAATCCTGTATGCGCAGGTGGCAAAGAAAAAATTTCTTTAAAAAAAGTTTGCGATTTATTGGTTGCATCTTGCACATATCCAAGTGTAAGATAATTTACCATCATCTTTTCATCAACGGTTTTGTTGATACCCACTGCCCACAATGCTTTCATTTCGCTTCCAAAAACAAAAATGGTATTGTCTAAAAAATAGTAAAATGGTTTTTCACCAAAAATGTCTCTTGCACAAAAAAGATTTTGCATTTGCTCATCCCAAATTGCAAAAGCAAACATGCCATCAAAATAATGTACACAATTATCTTTGTAACAATCGTATGCTGCTAAAATTACTTCGGTATCGCTTTCTGTTTTAAAATGGTATCCCTGCTTTTGTAGGTCTAACTTTAACTCTTTAAAATTATAAATCTCCCCGTTGTAAACGATGCTATATC
Source organism: Ferruginibacter sp. (assembly GCA_043717975.1). GTDB lineage: Bacteria > Bacteroidota > Bacteroidia > Chitinophagales > Chitinophagaceae > Ferruginibacter. Next base: position 5,175 of record JAYSWO010000273.1, read on the forward strand.
GTTCAGCAAAATGCATGGGTTGAGCAGCCGCATGGCTAAGGTCTATAATAGAAAGTCGGCGATGTGCAAGCCCAACATTATTATTATCATTTATCCAAAATCCTTCACCATCAGCCCCGCGATGGGCAAGGCTATCCGCCATTCTTTTTAGAGAATGCCGCTGTACTATTTTTTTATTAGGAGAAATAATGCCTGCTATGCCACACATGTTGTAAATATAAAGGCAATTTGGTTAATTCAATAATCTGAAATATACTAATTGTAAAAATGTACGATTGAAGTATAAAAGATTTTTGAAGGAGCTTTTATGTCTATATCAATGGGCAAATACAATTGGCAAAACTGCTTTTACATTGTCCCAAGCCATTATCAAATTAGACCCTGTTTTTGTGTCTTCAAAAAACAACGTAAAATCTTCAATGGATGGTGCTTGATTGGTGGTTTTTATATCTGTTTTAAAAATATCTTTTGTTTCATCAATATGTAAGCCCCAAGTATATAAATTGGTATTTAAAATAATGGTCCATTTTTTTTCATGGGGAATGCAATACAAAACATAAGTGCCTTTTTCAATAATTCCCCCTGCTATGTTTACGTTTTCAAAAAAAGTAATCTCTGTAGCTTCATTAGCACCTAAGCGCCAAGGTTTGCCATATACACAAAGGCTTTCAGACGTACTGCCAAATATTTGTCTGCCTTTTTTATGAGGCCTACTATATATAACCCTAGCTATTAATTTTTGCTTATTGCCCTGCATTTGTTCCAACGGATAATTAGCAGGACACCAACTCATATCTAATGTAGATTGATCAGCCTTTACAAGTGCTGCTACATTGTTTTGAAGTGTATCAGTAACAGATTGCTTATTGTCGTTTTTATTATCTTTTTGGTTACAAGAAAATATTAATAAAGCAAAAAAACAAATGATTATTCTTTTTGAAAATAGCATTGATTACATATTTATTGGTAAAGATATTTTTACATCATCCCACCCTGCATTTAAAGAGAACCCTGTTGTTGTTTTATCAAAATAAATGTAAAACGCTTCTGCAATTTCTGTAGCTTTTTGCACAGAGGCATCTACCCGCAATACATCTTTGGCTTTATCATATTTAAAAGAGCCCCACGTATTTAAATCTTTATTTAAAATGATGGTCCACTTATCTGTATATGGAATGGCAAAAAGTGAGTATTTTCCTTTTTTTACCAATACCTTATTAATTTTTACATCTTTAAAAAATTCTATCTCAGTATTTTCATTTGCCCCAAAACGCCATACTGTATTGTATTCTAGTAATTCTCCAAAAATTACACGATTGCTTTTTTGTGGCCTGCTATATGTAACCCTAGCCACAAGTGCAATGGTTGCTTTGTCTTGTATTTTTAGCAAGGGATAGTTCACAGGATAGGTGCTCATATCCATGGGCGATTTATCTATCACAGGAATGGTTTGTGCATCTTGCGCCATCACATTTATTGAAAAAAAAGCGTTTACTATAAATACCGAAACTACGTATTTCATACAATTTATTTTGCCAAAGATAAAGATTCATCATTGTAAAAGTTCCTCCATTTTATGAATGGTAAATAATTTCAATTGAGGGAAAAAAAATTGATACGATTGCCTGATAATATCCTTGTTAAGAAGAAATAAATGGAAAGCTGTATCGGTTTCTGTAATATACTTTGCACGCCTAGCAAGACCGCCAAAACTTTTTTGCATTCCATCATCATTTCTGTAATGGTATAGCCAATCTTGCGCCTGCATATATGGAAAAGATTTGGCAAATTTTTCTGGAAAATATTCGATATTATTTTGCAATAAATGATAGGTGTTTTGTGTAAATGATTGCAAACTTTCGGCAGATGAAAATTCGTTTTCATCATTGGCCAAAAAATAATCGTACACCACATCTGTAAATGCGCCTGCATAAAGCCTGTAAGTAGGTTTAAACAGCTTTTTTATTTCTTGTGTAGCTTCATGTATATCTGTAAATGCATCTATCGCTCTATGCAATTGTATGCCTGCTTGTATTGACAAAGGATAATCAAACTGTTTTTTTCCTTTTACATAATCGCTTATCATATTGCCCACAAGAATATTTTCATTGTTAAAAGAGAGATATGCGTGGGCAAGAAGGTTCATGAGTAAATCTTAAAATCTAATTACGAAATAAAATGTTTTAATGTTTTTTTAATAAATGATGCCAATTTATTGAAAACAGTTTTTATTTGTCACACTCCTACATGTTGTTTGAAAGCAACACATTACTTTTATTGCTGTTACATATTGGCGATTGCTCTATTTGCAAACAAATAGTTGCTGTCATATAAAAATTAGATATTTAAATCAACAGATTTAATATTAGAACTAAATTTTCTTTCCTATTGATAATGAAGCACTAATAAATTTCATCCTTCGCTGCATAAATTGTGAACAACGAAGGATGCCAAATAATACTTTGTATCAAACATTTTTATAATTTTGTAAAAAATACGAAGGATGGAAGTTTTAGAAGGACCCGTACAAAAAAGCAATAAGTCTAAAATAGGCGATATCGTTATTAAACAATATGGTGATAAAACCGTTGTGAGCAAATACCCCGATATGAGCAACATTGTACCCAGCGAGTTTCAGGTACAAAAACGTAGCCGCTTTGCAGAAGCAGTTGCCTACGCAAAAACCATTAATAGCAGCCCCATATTTAGAGCAGATTTTTTAAAAAGAAAGGGCGATGTAAAGTCGGTTTATCAAGAGGCGTTGAAGGAATATTTGGGGAGAGAGTTTTAGGTTTGTTTATCTAAAATTATTCCTACTAAAATTGCATTAATTAAAAACTTATGATGTGTGGATAAAGTATTTTGCCTTATTTATTTTGTACACAAATATACCGCTTATCATTATATATTACCTTTTATACCTCGAAAGAGCTAAATTATTAACAAAATCAAGATTTTATTTTATTGGATATAAGTTTGATTTATTAAGTAAAAGTTATTTCTAACAACAAAATTTTCCACAGATGACAGATATAGCTATCAAAAACCAAATAGAGGCATTAAGGATTACTACTAAAGAAGCGCTTAAGTCAAAAGAAGCATCTTTACAATTACTAATCAATCTTAGGTTAATATCTAACCGTACAGCAAGACAATCTCAATCTCGAACAGACACTAAATCAATTAGGAAAATAAAGACAAGTTAATGTCATATCACCAGCCCTATCAAATTACTGGATTTCATGGATGCGATAAATCAATTGGACTTAAAGTGCTAAATGGGGAAGAAAATTTAAAGTTGAGCACTAATAAATGGGATTGGTTAGCAGATGGAATTTATTTTTGGGAACAAAACCCTTACAGAGCATTAGACTATGCAATTGATTGTGCTAATAGCGCACAAGTACATAAAGGAAAAATTAAAACTCCATTTGTTATTGGTGCAAATATTACTTTAGGAAATTGTTTGAATCTTGTTGAACCTAGAGCCGTTGAGGCTGTTGAAAAAGCATATGCTGATTTGAAATTAGTTTATGAAAATTTAGGGCAAGAGTTGCCTAAAAATAATAATAATGTTAGGTTATTAGATTGTGCAGTTATTAGAATGTTGCACTATTCTAATAATAAATTAGGGAATCAAAAGTATGATACTGTTTGATGCGCATTTAACGAAGGAGATGAAATTTTCCCAGGCTCAAATTTCACAAAAAAAGGACATATAGAAGTTAGTGTACTTAATGCGAATAATATAATGGGATATTATTTGCCACGCCCGATTGATACCTTTAATCCATATCTTAAAAAAGATTTCACAATCATTTAGAATACAAAGTAAAAGACTTTTACAAAAACGCAGCCGCTTTCCCGAAGCAGTGGCTTACGCAAAAATTATTAACAGCAGCCCCATATTTAGAGCCGATTTTTTAAAAAGAAAGGGTGAGGTAAAATCTGTTTATTAAGAAGCGTTGAAAGAGTATTTGGGGCGGGAATTTTGATTACTATTAAATCAAAGAAACTTTTCTGAGTTCGTTATTTATTGCACATACATATTGCTTAAGGGATTTACCAGTTATTTTTTACTTTGAATTAAATTTTACAATGTAAATTTTTGTAATATTGACTAGTAATCTTAAACTCTCGCATTCATAATTAACCAGTTGGCAATTGCTAATTTTCCTGTCTGTAAGATTTCAATTCGTGATATATATTCTGCTTCCAAATCTTCCTTAGGAAATTCTGAGAAAAGAATTTCTGCTTTTAATCTCATGCCAGTGTGAACAATTTTTGAGCGTAGAGAATAATATGAATTGAATTTTTTTTTATTTTCTAACGATTCTCCTATGTATTTTAACAAATAATCTCTGAATTTTTTCGCAACTTTAAATTTCACTTGTCCGCAATTTTTGCAATTTTCTGTTACTTGATCACGGTATTCTAAATTTACCATAGTCTCCATTGCTGTAAATGAAGCTAATAAAGCTAATGTTCTTTTTTTGCTAATTAGTTCAATTGCTGCTACATTATAACCAATTGCAGCATCTAAAATTACCATTATTTCTTTAGCCAAGGAAAAATACGAATCTAAAATTGTGTCAAAACTCTCAGGAAATACTATTGATTGGTTTCTGTCATTATCAAGGTTAGGGTAAAAAGTGTAAAATAATGAATGTGGGAGTTTTTTTACCTCATTAAGATTCACGTTTGTGAATCCAGTAATTTGAAGTTGATTTGGAAGAGTAGGAAAATGAAAACCTTTAGAACACCATTGCGAAGACAAAAAATTAACCTCTTCAGAAATTTCTTTTGTTGCCTCATTAAATAATAATGGCATTGCCCAAACATAATCGTTACTGTTATATTTAAAAAAGCTGTTATTAGTAAAAGAATTCAACAAGGATATAATTTTATCCTGCTTTGTAACAGTCGTTGCAGTTAGACTAAATAATTCCTTTAGATTTTCATATTCTGTTTCTCTAATAATTTTCTCTTCTTCTGTAAACCAATACTCCAAAATATTTACATAATGACGTTTATATGGATTGTCTGGCATATTTGTGAAATCTGCTGGAAAAATTTGGAATATGTCTTTATAACGATAAAAGCCATCCAATGGTACTTTTGTAAAAATTATTACTCTTTCGAATTTCTTCATAAATAATGCGTTTTAGAATTGCGCAAGACAATATTACATCAATCCCCCCAAACTTATCTTTGTTCCCATAACAACAAAAACTCATCAACAATTAAACTCCATTTATCGCCTTTTCCAACAATGGTTTCCAAAACCACAATAATTTTTTATTGAATTTCAATACATTACAAGCCTCCAATAAAAAACCTCTCTTTTTCCTTGCATTTACAGCATTTTTTACACTACTTTTGCACCTCATTAAAAAAAGCTGTGGGGATAGCCACAGTTTCACTTAAACAACATATACAATGAGCAAATTACATTTCACCA
>JAYSWO010000274.1:0-1657 GCA_043717975.1 Ferruginibacter sp.
AGATATAGAATGGAAAAATGATGAAGCCATTATTTTTGGTAGGCACATCATCACCAAAAGAAAAGTAGCATGGTATGCAGATGAAGGATTGTCTTATACATATTCGAATACTACAAAACAAGGCTTACCTTTTACGGATGCGTTGCTTCAAATCAAAAAAATAGTAGAAGAAAAAACTAATGCCAAATTCAATGCCTGTTTGTTAAACTTATATCATGAAGGCAACGAAGGCATGGGTTGGCACAGCGATGATGAAAAAGAGTTGATAAAAAATGGTTGCATAGCATCCCTTAGTTTTGGTGCAGAAAGAAAATTTATGTTGAAGCATAAAAAAACAAAGCAAACCATTTCTATTTTATTAGAAAACGGAAGTTTGCTTGCCATGAAAGACGCTACACAGGCAAACTGGTTGCACCAGCTCCCAAAGGCTTTAAAAATAAAACAGCCGAGGGTAAACCTTACTTTTAGGATGATGAAGAACTAAATCGTTATATTGTTAAATTGTTTGGGTATTGAAAAACGGAAGTTCTTCTATTTCTACAAATTTATTTTCTTGCTTTAAAAAGGCTGCACAATAATTGCCATTGGTTACTACTATATAAGGCGCTTGTATGGTAGAGTTATAATTTAGTACTTGGCTTATGGTACTTTCTGAAAGCGGTACATTCATTTCTTTGCACTCTACAATCATAAAAGGGTGCATGCCCTTATACACCACAATATCAAATCTTTTTTTCACTTCGGCTAGTTTTAATTGCTTTTCTACCGCTATTAGAGATGCTGGATAATGAAGATTAACAATTAAATAAAGTATAAAATTTTGCCTTACCCACTCTTCTGGTGTAATTACAAACCATCTTTTGCGAATATTACAGAAAATAAATTCTTTGCCGTTATCCGTTTTTATGCTTGGTTTATTTTCTGGGTAAATTAGTTTAATCATTACAACGAAAGTAATAAAATGTGCTTAAACATGGGTATATAAAGGATTTGCAGTTATTTCGTTGAAAATAATAACCCATTTTATTCAATAGGTTATTTACCGCAATCGTTTCCAATTATGAAAATCATACTGTTTTTCATCTAATGTGGGTAACATCGTAATAAATAACTCTAAGAATAAATTTTTATTTACAAAAAAATAAAATATTTTTAGCAGATGAAATTCTTTCAATTATTTTATTATCTTGTGCGTCCTGTTCAAATAATAAATTAAAACGGAGCATTTTTTAAAAGCATATTTAATTTTAACAACACAATTATTTTTTAAACCTCACTTTCTAAAACTTGAATTTATGGCAGACGTTAGACCAACTGCAACAGTAAAACCGGTAACATCCGTACAAGCAAAAAAATCTGGAAACTCTATCTCGTGGTTAGCACCATTGTTGTGTATAATCCTCGGTTATGTACTTTGGAGATTTGGCCTAGGGGCTGATTCAAATTTTACAAAGCCTGCAGCAGGTTTCTTTTGGCCATCTCATGAAGGACCAAAAACGAACTTAGCAAAAATGTATGAAGGTGGTATTATTGTACCATTATTGATTGGTTGTTTATTAACTGTATTAACTTTCGTAATAGAAAGATTTTTAACCATTGCAAAAGCAGCTGGTAGCGCAAGCAATGCTGACTTTATTCGCAAAGTACAATACCACCT
>JAYSWO010000275.1:0-10612 GCA_043717975.1 Ferruginibacter sp.
TTATAATGCCATTTTATTAATCTTTTATTGGATGATACAGGAGGAGAATGTGAAAGAGCAACACCGCTTTTTCGTAGCGGGGTGCAAATATAGGAAGGATTGATTTCTTAACAAACTTATTTTAGCTTTTATACAAATAAAAATAATGATTTACTCCAAAAGTATGATAGATATTGGGTTACAAGAGGGAAGTTTTTTTGAAATTATTTTACACAATACTATTTTATACAATTTTGCGATGATGTAGTTATATCAATTGTGTTTATGCTGATGGATATTTTTTTGATGAAGAGCTGCGGGATGGGAAGTAGTACCCCACAGGAGGGAGGAACGACCGACGAGGAGTACTACGGACAGCCCGGACAAATGCTAAATAAAGTTTTTCTGCTGACAGCCACAAAAAATATTAGGCGTTAGATTTTAGACAATAGATAAGTAGTTAAAAAAACTTCTGTGAATCTGCAGATGATTATAAAGTTTTAAACTTCACTTCTTTTAATACGAGTCCTTTGGCGGGCGTAGAGAAATCAGTATCCGAAGCATTTTTACTTTCAATAATGCTCCTAAATTTTTCGATGGTACACTTACCTCGCCCTACGTGTAACATGGTGCCAACTAAGCCACGCACCATCCCTCGAAGGAAACGATTGCCCGTTACTTCATATAATAGTATATCTTTTTGCAGCGTCCATTGGCTTTTGGTAAGCGTACAATCATACGTAAATACTTGGGTATTTTTCTTAGAAAAACTTTGAAAGTCTGAATACTCAAGTAACATGGCTGCCGCTTTGCTTAACAAATGTATATCGAGCGTATATGGATAATAATATGCACTATCAATTATAAATGGATTTTTAGATTGGTAAACGATATATTGGTATGAGCGGCTAATGGCGTCGAATCTGCAATGGGCATCGACAGCTACAGGCTGTAAACTTTTTACAACGATATCTTGTGGAAGTATGGCATTTAAGTGATAGAGGGCTTTTTCAGCAGTTTTATTGTCAATAACGATATCGGTATCGAAATGAAAATAATTTTGCTCGGCATGCACTCCCGCATCTGTACGTGAAGAGCCTGTTAGCTCAAATGTATGCCTATAGTATATATGTAAGGCTTTTTCTATCTCGGCTTGTATGGTATTGGCATTTTGCTGTATTTGAAAACCTGCGTAGGCTGTGCCTTTATATGCCACTTCTATAAAATATCTTGCCATAAAACATGAAGTAATTTATGCATTTTTGCTTTTATTTAAAATGGTAAATGCTTTAAACAAAGAGGTTAAGAAGATTGGTATTAATAAAGAGAAAATTTTACTAATTTCTTAGCATGCTTTTAAACCGTTTTATATAATATTCATCTTTTAACAATGATACCAAACCTGCAAAATTTTGTGTATCTGAAGTATATGGATATGCTGCATCAAAAAATTTATACTTTCCTGCATCGTTTAAAAATAAAAGACTTAGGTTTTTTATTTGCTCTACAGAATAACATTTTTGTTTGAACTGTTTTCTAGCAGCATCTACCATGGCATCATCAGCATCTTCTGCTACCATTTTTTTTCTCGTTTTAAAAAAATCATCGTCAGTAGCATTGTCTTTACAATCTGAGTTGAAAGTGAGAACAGGTTTTTGGGTTTTTTCTGTCCACTCTTTTGATATTGGAAGTTCTAGTGTTTCTTCTTTTTTTATTGGTTCACTTTTCACTAAAACTTTTTCAGCACTTTTTTGCATATCTATATCAAGAAACTTTTTATCTTTTGCTTCTTCTACTTTTTCCTTTTCAGCATTTTTAATACCTACTGCAGGTTCTTTTACTATAGGAACACTTTGTATAGGAATAAAAATTCTTATCGTATCTACTTTATTGTTTTGTTTATCTGTGTACACAATTGTTTTACCATCATAGTCATCAAAAGTTTGAATTTTCTTTATTACACTTGCCAAAGGTTTTTCCACTTCCGTATTTGTTACTTCTTTTACGGCAAGTGGTTGGTCTTTTGTGGGAGGAGGTGTCACTTCTTTTTTTACCGAGAGATTGGTATTGGCTACACCGGATAATGTGGTGGCAAAAATATCATCATTGTCAACCGCTGTTTTTACAGTAGAAGAGGCTGCTGCACCATTCATGGATATTTCCATGGTTTGAATATTATACAAACCCCAGCCCTTATCTCCAAAGTTTTTTAATAAATATCCAACATCATTGGTGCCAATTATCAAATTAAAGGACTGCTGAGCCCATTGATCTTTGGGAAAACCGACGGAGAGTGCATAAGTACCACTCGTTAACTTAGGAATAACCAAATAGCCTGCTGCAGATGAACTCATAACCTTATCCTTGATTTTAATATAGAAGGGTTGTTTATTATCTGTTTGCACATACACAAAATAATTTTGCTGTGCTCTGGCGGCTACAGAGACAAATAAAACCAAAGCCAGTTGTAACATTTTTTTCATGGTAATCGTTGTAAGCACAAAATTAACAATTTGCAAGCATTTACCATTTATAAAAAATTATGGTTCTTTTACCATTTCTGCCTTTATTTTTACAAAAAATTAGAGGCCACACATCATTTTACACTTGTAAAAACAAAAGCCAATAATTATCAGGCATTTTTATAAAACAAAAAACATACACATGAAACGAATTTTAATGCTGTTTTGCATTGCAACTTTACCTGCCACAATTTTTGCGCAAGGGGGAGAAGAACCAAAAGACACTTCTTGGAAAAAAGTACTAAGAGAAAGTTATCCAAAAACAAACGAACTTGTACATACCAAGTTAGAAGTGCGTTTTGACTACGACAAAGCCTTTATGTATGGTAAAGAGTGGTTAACACTACAACCACATTTTTACCCAACAGATTCAGTACTGCTTGATGCAAAAGGGATGGAGATAAAAGAAGTGGCTATAATGAAAGGTGCTACAAAAACGCCATTGAAATACAAGTATGATGGTATGCAAATAAATATTAAGCTAGACAAAACTTACTTGGGCGCTGAAAAATACACTTTGTATTTTGACTATGTGAGCAAACCCGACGAAGTAAAAGCTGCTGGAAGTGCTGCCATTACCGACGCCAAAGGGTTATATTTTATAAATCCAAAAGGTGAGGATAAAGACAAGCCAACGCAGATATGGACACAAGGTGAAACAGAAGCCAATAGCGTATGGATGGTAACAATAGATAAGCCCAACCAAAAGACTACACAGGAACTAAGCATGACAGTACCTAATAAATATGTAACACTTAGTAACGGACTTTTGGTAAGCAAGAAGGTAAATGCAGATGGTACTAGAACGGATAACTGGAAAATGGATTTACCTCATGCACCATACCTTTTCTTTATGGGTGTGGGCGATTTTGCTATTGTGAAAGATGTGCCTTACAAGGGTAAAGAAGTAAGTTATTATGTAGAAAAAAATCAAGAACAATATGCAAAAAAAGTATTTGGTAATACGCCAGAAATGATAAAATTCTTTTCAGAGAAACTAGGTGTAGATTATCCTTGGCAAAAATACAATCAAATAGTAGGTAGAGATTATGTGAGTGGTGCTATGGAAAATACAACCGCTACATTGCACCAAGAGAGCGCCTACCAAAACAATCGCCAATTGGCTGATGGCAATGCATGGGAAGAAACGATAGCGCACGAATTATTTCACCAATGGTTTGGAGATTTGGTAACGGCAGAAAGCTGGAGCCACCTTACTGTGAATGAAAGTTTTGCTAACTATAGTGAGTATTTGTGGAACGAGTATAAATACGGTTCTGATGCAGCTTATGAGCATAATGTAGAAGATATGCAAGGTTATATAGCGAGTGGTGGTGAAAAGAAAGACTTAGTTAGATTTCATTATGCAGACAAAGAAGATATGTTTGACGGTGTGAGTTATAACAAAGGCGGAAGAATATTAAATATGCTTAGAAATTATGTGGGTGACGATGCATTTTTTAAATCGCTAAACAATTATTTAACTACCAATAAATTTAAAGCTGGAGAGGCTGCACAATTGCGCTTGGCCTTTGAAGAAACTACAGGTATGGATATGAACTGGTTTTGGAACCAGTGGTACTACGGAAGTGGCCACCCTAAATTAAAAATAGATTATTTGTATGATGATGCAGCCGGAAAAGCTTCTGTAATTATAGAACAAACACAAAAGAGCGGAAAAATTTTCAAAATACCAATGGCAGTAGATGTATATACTGATGCAGACAAAAAAAGATACAATGTAGTTGTAGAAAATAAAATAGATACGTTTTCTTTTTACTACACTACAAAACCATCCCTTATAAATGTAGATGCAGATAAATTATTGCTTTGCGAAAAAACAGACAATAAAACAGAAGAGAATTTTATTACTCAATTGAAAAATGCAAAAAACTATGTGGATAGAAAGGAAGCTATTGATTTTTTTGCAAAGAAATCTAGTCCTGAACTTGCAAAAGGGTTGAGCGATAAATTTGGGGGCTTGAAAATATTGACCATGCAAAAACTGGGTACATCTCCTTACAAAGCAGATAAAGTAGTACTTGGGCAAATAGAAGACCTTACGAAAAGTAGCAACAAAAAAGTAAAAGCGGCAGCAATAAATTACTTGGTAAAAAATGGCGATGCTAAATACCTATCTATTTATCAAGCTGCAGTAAATGACTCTTCATATAGTGTAGCTGGTGCAGCCCTTAAAGGGTTGGTAGCGCAAGATGCAACTAGTGCTTACACGCTTGCAAAGAAATTTAGTAGCGATGCTAAAGGTGCGTTGGGTGCTGTAGTAAATGATATTTTAATTGATAATGGTACAGAAGCTGATTTTGATTTTATATCTAAGATGTATGCTGATGCTCCGCTTTCTTTTGAAAAAGTAACCATGACAAAAAAGTTTGCTGAATACCTTGGCAAATTGACCAATGTAAGCAAAATAAAATCTGGGATAGATAAGGTTATGGAATTTAGAAATATGATACCAGAGCAATTTAGAGGAAGTGTGGACCCTGGTTTTAAAACGGCTCTTGATAAATTAGGAAAAGCTAAAGGAACAGAAATAGAGGATTATATAAAGTCGGTTTTTAAATAATCGGTTTTATTGATGATAGAAAAGGCTCTCAGAAATGAGAGCCTTTTTTATTAATTATCAATCTTATACTACTTGGCATATAAAAATTGTACTACATGAAAGTGAAGTGTGACCTACTTAAAGAAAAAAACAAGCTATAAAATATGTTAAAAAGATATTAACATTTCGGCATTTGCCTGTTTTTTGATTAAATAATAACCCTACATTTACGAGTACATTATTTTTCAACTTAAAAATTTAATATGAAAAAAGTTGTTTTACTAACTATGGTTTTTGCAATGGCAGCTATTGCAGGTTTTTCACAAACAGACCAATTTTGGTCTGTAGAAATTGCAAATCGCGGTAGTATTATTACCGACAAAGCTATTGCTAGATTATCTTTTCCAAGTGAATTTAAATTATTCAATTTAAACACGGCTTCGTTAAATCAAGAAGTATTTTCTATTGTTGGAAATAGAGCTTTAAAACATTCTACTATTATTTCATTACCGAATTCTGATGGTAATCTAGAGCAGTTTGAAATATTTGAAGCTTCTAATTTTGAACCCGCATTGCAAGCGCAATTTCCTAATATTAGAGCATACTCTGGTAAAGGCATTACAGATAAATCAGCTACATTAAAATTAAGTATATCTCCACAAGGCATACAAACAATGGTTTTTAGAACTGACAAAGAAAATGAATTTATTGAACCATATTCAAGAGATCATAGCGTTTACGCAGTTTTTAAATCTCAAAGAACAAAGGGTGGCTTACCATGGAGATGCTCAACACCTGATGCAGATTTGGCTACAAGTTTACATACACAGGTAAGCAATAGTGGTATAGCGGCAAGATCTGGTGGCGATTTAAAAACAATGCGTCTTGCTCAATCTTGTAATGGAGAATATGCAAACTATTTTGGTGCTACGAGTGCCGCACAAGTAGGCTTGGTATTAGCTGCTTATAATAATACACTTACTCGTTGTAATGGTGTGTATGAAAAAGATTTGGCATTACACTTAAATTTAGTAGCAAATTCAACTTCTGTTATTTATTATAATCCTGCTACAGACCCTTATTCAACAACATTAAGCCAGTGGAATGCACAATTACAATCTACTTTAACAGCCAATATTGGAGAGGCAAATTATGATATTGGACATATGTTTGGCGCAACTGGTGGTGGTGGTAACGCAGGCTGTATTGGTTGTGTATGTGTAAATGGCTCTAAAGGAAGTGGCATTACTTCTCCAAATGATGGTATACCTCAAGGTGATAATTTTGACATAGATTATGTAGCCCACGAAGTTGGTCATCAGTTGGGCGGCAACCATACTTTTTCTCATTCATTGGAAGGTACTGGTGTAAATAAAGAAGTAGGATCAGGTATAACTGTTATGGGTTATGCAGGTATAACTGCACAAGACGTAGCGCCACATTCTATTGATGTTTTTCATCAAGCTAGTATTGCACAAATACAAGCAAACTTAGCTACTAAAACTTGCCCTATCACTTCATCAATGGCCAACGTTACCCCTGTTGTAGCAGCAGTTGGTAATTTTACCATTCCTATTAGTACCCCATTTGCCCTTACTGGCTCTGCTACAGATGGCAATGCTGGTGATGTGCTTACATACTCTTGGGAACAAAATGACAATTCTACTGTATCAGGCACTAGTAGCGTAGCAAGTGCTACAAAAGCTACAGGACCAAACTGGATTTCATTTCCGCCTACAACATCTGGCACTAGATTATTTCCAAAATTATCTACCATACTTGCTGGGGCTCTTGTTAGTGGTCCGTTAGCAGGTGGAGATGCGGGTGCAAATACAGAAGCATTAAGTTCTGTTTCTAGAACATTAAACTTTAGATTAACAGTAAGAGATAATGCTCCGTATAGTTCTACAGCACCGTTAAGTATTGGTCAAACACAATTTACCGATGCAGTGGTTACTGTTAGCAATACATCTGGGCCATTTGCCGTAACTGCTCCAAACACAGCAGTAACATGGGCTGGGGGTTCTACACAAAACATTACATGGAGTGTAAACAATACAACAGCTGCACCAGTAAGTTGTGCTAATGTAAAAATTAGTTTAAGTACTGATGGTGGTCTTACTTTCCCAACGGTGTTAGTAGCAAGTACACCTAATGATGGTACAGAAGCTTTGGTGATCCCTACAATTCCTTCTACTACTGCAAGAATAAAAGTAGAAGCTGTTGGAAATATTTTCTTTGATATTAGCAATACAAACTTTACTATCGGTGGTGCTATTGCTTGTGGCGATGCTACAGGTTTAGCTTCTTCTGCTATTGGCAACAATACTGCAACGATTAGTTGGAATGCAGTGGCTAATGCTGTAAGCTATGCAGTAGATTATAAATTAAATTCATCTTCTATTTGGACAAGTTTTGCTATTGCACAAACTGCTACTACAGCAAACTTAACGGGGCTTACACAAGCTTCATTATACGATTGGAGGGTTCAAGCAACTTGTGCATCTGGCACAGGAAATTTTGTGGCAGCACAATTTACAACTGCAACTCCTTTTGTTTGTAATGCACCTACTAGTCTAACTGCATCCGCTATCACTTCATCTGGTGCTACAATAAGTTGGGCTGCGGTAAGTGGTGCTGCAAATTATGCGGTTGACTATAAATTAAATTCATCTACTGTATGGACAAGTGCTGCAACAGCTACAACTTCTACTTCGGTGGTTATTGCTGGTTTAAGTGCAAGCGCTCTATACGATTACAGAGTAAGTACAAATTGCGGTGTTAATGGTGCAAGTGGTTTTTCAGCTGCGCAGTTTACTACAACTGCTGTTGTGGTAAATACTTGCCCAGGTATTTATGATGTAAGTACGAATGGTACTGTAGCTGGTGCTGCCACCATTCCTTTTAATACAGATATTAAAGGTTTAATAAACACTAATAGTGATAATGACTATTACAAATTTGTAGTGACTACGGGTGGTACAGCTACTATTACATTATCTACATTGCCTGGTGATTATGATATTCGTTTGTATAGCAGCAATGGAACTACTCAATTGGCTATTTCTCAAAATGGAAGTACCACTAGCGAAACCATTACACGCACATACACAGCTGGCACCTATTATGTAAGAGTATATGGCTACAATCGTGCAAATAGTACAACGACTTGTTATACGTTAAAAGTACAACTAGGTACTGCTGCTAAAGGCGCTACTGAAGAATTTGTACAATTAAACAGCGATATATCTGTATCTCCAAATCCGGTAGGCTATACTGCAAACTTGTCGTATAAATTTAAAGAAGCAGGTAATGCTAGTATAATTGTAACAGATAAAACCGGAGCGATTATATTAAAAAAATCTGCAACAGTAAGAGCGGGTGAAAACAGACAAACTTTGGATGTGAGCACACTTGCCAACGGAATGTATTTTGTAAAAATACAAAATGGTACAGAAATACAAATGGCCAAAGTAATGGTAATGAAATAAGTACAAAATTAAAATAATGAAAAGAGGCTGCAATTATTGTAGCCTCTTTTTTTTATTGTTTTCGTTAAGAATAAGCCACTTTTAAAGCGTTACATAGAGGAAAAAACTGAGCATAAAAAAACTTTCCGAAAAATTGGAACCAGCATCAGCAGTATCAGTTGAAGAAGAACAACAATGAAAACCTGTTATAGTTTTTTTGAAGAAAAATCATATTTGGAAAAATAAGTTGTAAAATGGCTTATTGGGTAAATAAAAAGAAAACACCCTCTTTAGCTAAACAAATGATTTGTGAATATATTTACGAATGTTCTATGTTATCAACCTCAAAGCAGCGTTTGCGATTGTATGGTTTGCTCATATTGCAATACCTTAAGCAAAGAATAAATTCTTAAATGAGCTTTCTATTCTGTACAACCATTACAGAATCATTCTAATTCATGATAAAATATCCATAAGTCCTAATGAAGTGAAATACCTATTAACATAAGTGCTATATGCATACATTAATAAAAAAGAGGTTATTCAAAAAGTTTCTAATGGCATTTTATAAATTACTATATTGATTGAAATTTACTGTAAAGCGAATTGATAAAAATTTGGTTATCGAATTAAAAAGATAACATTTAATTGAGTTGAACGTTTTTATAAAAATGAATTACTATTCAAACATTAAAAACGAATTCGGAATATTATATGGACAACATATAAACCTACATAAATCAAGCTTGCCCCGCAGGACCACCAAAATTAAATGGTATTTCTACAGATTCTAAATCCTGTATAGTTCCATTAACAGCTTCAAACTTTTGTACATTTTCTACCATAGCTTTCATAAAGCGTTTTGCGTGAAAAGGCGTCATAATTATCCTACTTTTTACCTTGCTCTTTGGTGCACCAGGCATTACATTTACAAAGTCATACACAAATTCTGCATGGCTATGTGTAATTATTGCAAGGTTTATATAGCTTCCTTCAGAAGTTTCTTCAGAAATTTCAATATTTATTTGATTATTATTAGGTTGATCCATTATAGATTTTTGTTATTGGTTTGTCAATTCAAATAATTTTTTCAACGTATTTTCATTATTGCTATCAAAGTCGTCTGTATTTATCAGTGCAATACAATCATTTGAAAATGCCAAGGTTTTCTTCAAAGTAGATTTATTAGTTTTGAGTTTTAGTAATTTCTTTTCTAGAGAAGTTAAGTCAACATAATAATACTCAAATTTTAAATCAAATTGACGGAGATCATTTTGTATATAGTTTGTAGATACGAAACCTAATTCAGTATAATAACGCTTAAACAAGCAATACTTATTACCCACATATAATTTTAAAAGAAAAAATGGATTCTTATCTCCAAATTTTTTTGAAGATAGAAAAGAAAAATTTTCTTTAAAAAATGTTTTATCATCTTTTACAAATGTAAAAGAGTCTACTTCAGTAGCAGCTTTAACTAAAAACCCATTTCCCGAAGGAATTTCTAATGTTTGATTATGCGTATTATAGCTAAGTTGTACATTTAAACCAGTTTCTGTTTCTGTATAAACATTACCATTTACTTGCTTTCCAAATAAATATTGTGTACCCGATACTTTATAGTTATTGACTCTTGTAAGGAGCTGGTCATTTATTTCCAAATGCAATTTTAAGAAAGCTTGGCCTGCATCTATGAAACTAACTGCCTGAGATTTTACAAGAATTGAACAATTAAGACATACAAAAAGTAGGCAAAGAATTTTCTTTTTCATAAATGCAATATAAATAAAAAACTGCCATATTAAGTATGGCAGTTTTTTAAAAAAAATTGTAAAATTATCTTGCTCTCTTATACACAAGCTTTTCAGATATAAAACAGCGAGGGTTTGTACCAGCTGCCGATGAAGGCTGCAACATTATATATTGCAGATACATAATTTTTGTATTAGGATCGTAATAATTGGTTGTAGAAGGTGCAGCAGGGTCAATTAAGCATCTTCTTGTATTTACATTAGAAGCGTATGCTGGAGCACCTGAACCAGATGAAGGAGTACCAACACCAGTAGTTGGATTCGATG
>JAYSWO010000276.1:0-4221 GCA_043717975.1 Ferruginibacter sp.
TATCTCTATCTTCTGCCAAAGAAGCTAAATTGTTTTTACCAAAAGAGGCTTGCATCAATATTTCTAGCCCTTCCATATTAGGTGCAAGTTGCTGCTTTAATACGTCCAGTTTTTTTAACCGACTGTCCACCGCATTTAACAATTCTGTACCATCAAAGGGTTTGGTAATGTAATCATCGGCACCAAGCTCCATACCTTTTCTAAAATCACTTCTTTCTGTTTTTGCTGTAAGAAAAATAAATGGCGTATTTTTTATTGCTTCATTTTTTTGAATGGCATGCAATACACCGTAGCCATCTAGCACAGGCATCATAATATCACAAATAATTAAATCAGGTGTGTGCTCCAAAGCCATTTCTACCCCTATTTTTCCATTAGGAGCAGTGTACACTTTATAATGTGCCAGCGCTAAAATCTCGGCTGTATTTTCCCTGATATCATCGTTGTCTTCTATCAATAATATTACTTTCATGTGCTCATTTTTATTTTAATGATTGTCATCTCTACAATATGGTGACAAGCTATGGCATGCGATTATATTTTCGTAAAAATTATTTTAAACGTTGTACCTTTTTCCAATTCACTTTCGCACGTCACTACCCCTTTCATGAGCTCTGCATATTTAGCAATAATATGTAGCCCAAGTCCGGTACCCTGTATGTTTCCTGCATTGGTACCTCTAAAAAAACGCTCCATCAAGTGTTTTTGATCTTCTTTAGATATACCCATTCCTTTATCTTTTACAGTTAGCGCCAATTGCTTTTTATCTCCTTTTGTTTCTATTTCTATTTGGCTATCGGTTGAAGAAAATTTACTAGCATTAGAAACCAAATTCATCATAATGTGCTTAAACAATGATGGATCCATTAATACATCTGCATTGCCATGGTGACTGTAAATTATTCCTTGTCCTTTTTTAAGATTGTGCTGTATTTCTACAATGATGGCATTGATATGATCTTCAATATTAAATTCCGATAAGCGCACTTGTATTTTTCCTTCTTCTATTTTACCTACACTTAAAAAATCATTTAAAATATCGGTAAGCATGTTTACAGAAGAAACAATTCTTTGCAAATGTTTTTCTCGCATCGGTTGATCTTCTATGCTAATATACTTTTCTATTAAATAAGAAGAAGACAGTACGGTACTCAATGGTGTACGAAACTCATGCGAAGCCATTGATACAAATCTAGATTTCAATTCGCTCAGTTCTTTTTCTTTTATTAATGATTTTGATAACTCTTCTTTAGATTTTTCTAGTTGATGCAAGGCATCTGTTAAATCTTTGGTACGTTGTTCTACGGTAGCTTCTAATTCATCGTTTAATTTTTCAACTTCTTGTTCGGCTTTTTTTCTAATAGAAATATCGCTTACAAACGCAATAATATTTTTTTCTCCATTGTTATCATAATTTCCCAAACTTACTTCTACGGGGAACTCTGTGCCATCTTTTTTAGTAGCATACAAATCCAAACCAACACCCATTGGACGGCTTTTGGGGTTATGCGTATAATCATACCGATGATCCACATGTCTATTTCTAAACCTACTTGGGATAAGTGTTTCAATAGGTTTACCTATTAACTCAGCTATTTTATAGCCAAAAAGATTTAATGCAAAGGGATTTACAGAGAGGATTTGAGCAGAACTATTTACTACTACAATACCCATGGAAGCATGGTTAAATAAGGCTTCATACCTATGTGCCTCATTGGCCATTTCTTGTTTATGTTTCTCCATGCGTAAATTTAATACTAAAAATTGTAATCAAAAACAAAAGAAACTATTAGGGTGCAATTAAAATTGTCTTAAGGGTTGTCAACCTTAATTGGTAATTTCAAAATATATGTATTGTAAAAAGGTTGACAACCCTTTTTACAAACTGCGATATTTTTAAATGCACCAAACTATTATATCATATAATGTAACTTAATTTGCATACTGTTCTACAACTTGCATCAGTTGCTTGGTAGATACCACACCCGATTGCCGCCACTTAATTTCTCCATTTTTAAATAATAGTAATGTAGGCATACTTTGTATTTGATATGCAGCAGCTGCTTTGGGACTCTTATCCACATCTATTTTTAAAATGGTTATCCCTTCTCCCATTTTACTTTTCAATTCAGCCAATATTGGTTTCATCATTTTGCACGGTCCACACCACTCTGCAAAAAAATCTACCAGGGTTGGTGTATCGCTGTTTATTATTTCTGAAAATTTGGTTGTCATTGTTACATATTTTTAATTGTTTGACTATTTTACTTTTTCTTCTTCAATTTCCACATCACCCTCTCCTTCTTTTTTTGTAGGATAATCATTATTTATTTTTCCAATAAAATCATTTTTATCTTTTTGGTTGCGAATAATAGTAAATACAACTAAGCCTACTACTAGAATACCCAAAATTATTATTACAAACCAATTCATATTTTCATATTTAAAATTTTATAAAATGAATCATATACTTTGGAGCATTTTTCTTTTAACCAATTTTACAACTTCGTACCAAATTACACTTAAAAAACCAATAGCAATACTAATTCCAATTTTTTCAACATTCAAGCATTCAAAGCCAAAAAAATGAGCAAATGGTTTAATGTATAACAACAAAGCAGTGATGCCAATTGTTATGCAAATTATAAGTGGCACCAAATTGTTTTTATATTTCATGGTTGTAAAAATGGAATAATAAAAAGAACGGTTTACTAAAGTTAAAAAAATATTTGCAGCTATTAAAACCGTAAAAACCATTGTACGGGTAAGTGCCTCGCTATAGCCCTGCTGCATCGCATATTGATACACAATTAATGTACCAGCTGTTATTATTAAGCCTTGCATAATACTTGTAGATAACTCTTTCCAATTAAAAAAAGTATTGGTAAATGGGCGTGGACTTTGCTGCATGGTATTTTTTTCCATTGGTTCATTTTCGTAAATGATGGAGCAGGTTGGCCCCATAATTAATTCTAAAAAAATAATATGCACAGGTGAAAAAATATTCGGATATACCCAGCCCAACGCTAATGGAATAAATACCGTAAGCACAATTGGAATATGAATGGAGATAATGTATTGAATGGCTTTTTTAAGATTGGCATAAATCTTTCTTCCCATGGCCACCGCATCTACCATTTTTGATAAATCATCGTCTGCCAAAATAAGTGAGGCTGCTTGCTTGGCAATCTCTGTTCCTTTTTTACCCATGGCAATACCAATATGCGCTGCTTTAAGCGCAGGCCCATCATTTACGCCATCACCCGTCATGGCTACGATTTCGTTATTGGCTTTAAGTGCATTTATTATTTTTAATTTTGCATCAGGAAACATTCTTGTAAAAATATTTGTGTCGGCAACAACTCTTTTTAAATCTACTTCATTTAGTAGCATCAACTCATCACCGCTTATCGTTTTTTCATACCCTTTAAATGCAATTTGTTTGGCAATGGCTGCTGTGGTGGCTGCATTATCGCCGGTAATTATTTTTACTGTAATACCAGCGGTATAAAAATCTTGTAAAACTTTATTTATATTTTTCTTTGGAGGGTCGTAAAATCCAACAAGCCCTTTAAAAATAAATGTATATTCCTGCTGAGAGGCAAGAAAATTATTGCCATCAAAAATAGCTTGCCCTACCGCCAATACACGATAACCATCTGTTGTTATCAGCTTTATGGCTGCTTCAATTTGTTGCTTTTCTTTTTCATCTAAGTTGGAAATATTCATCAAAGCCTCGGGTGCACCTTTGGCTGCTATAATCCGTTTACCAGTACTATTTTCAAAAATATGTGTCATCATCGGTGGCTTACCGCTTAAAGGATATTCGTGAATCATTTTATAAATAGGTCGTTCATCCACCTTTATTATACTTTGGTATGCCGCATGCAAAGCCACTTCCATAGGGTCAAATGCAATAGGCTCACTTGCCCACATGGCCAATGATATCAATTCTTTTTCTTCCTCAACAGCTACATTTTCTGCTGCAGAAATTTTGTTGGTGGCTAGCACAAATACTTTTGCCAAACTCATTTTATTTTCTGTAATGGTGCCGGTTTTATCTGTACAAATTACGGTTGCACTGCCCAAGGTTTCCACTGTTTTCATTTGCTTTACCACAATACCAAGCTTCATTAATCGCCATGCACCCAATGCCATAAATGTGGTGAACGCCACGGGAATTTCTTCGGGCAAAATACTCATGGCTAGGGTAAGTGCTTT
>JAYSWO010000277.1:0-4220 GCA_043717975.1 Ferruginibacter sp.
ATTAGTAAAAAATAAAAAACATTACTTAATCTTCAAATCAATCTCCGCTGTTTCTTTCCGCCTATGGCGGAGAGATAGAGGGGGCAAAACACACAAACATGAAAAAATTAATCATCCTTTCAACCATCATCATCGCTTCACTCTCTTCATTTGCACAAAGCGAAAAATTTGTAGCAGCCATGAAGAAAAACATTACTCAAATGGACTCGGCATTTACAAAGCCAGATCTGTTTATTAATATTGCAAACAATTTTGAAAGAATAGCTACATCAGAAAAAAAAGAATGGCTTCCATTTTATTATGCAGCATATTGCAGAATAAACTATGCATATATGCAAGCAAACCCTAGTGGCAACGATGCTATTGCAGAGTATGCCACTAACCTAATAAACAAAGCAGATTCATTGCAACCAAACAACTCAGAAATAAGTTGTATAAAAAGTATGATAGCTAGTTTGCAAATGATGGTAAACCCACAAGCACGTTGGGGGCAGTATGGTCCAATAAGCCAAAAAGCTATGGCTGCAGCTATGGAGCAAGATCCCACAAATCCACGCCCATACATGCTTAAAGGGCAAGGGTTAAAATTTACACCGGTATCATTTGGTGGAGGTTGTAAAACGGCATTGATACCACTAAAAACAGCGGTAGAAAAATATGCAACATTTAAGCCCACATCAGATATAGCGCCAAATTGGGGTAAAAGTTATACGGAAGTAATGGCAAAAGAATGCGAAGCGTCTAAATAAATATAATATGCAAGAAGAAAATTTTACAGAACAAGACAGTCTAAAGCTTATCAATGAAATGATAGGTAAGGCAAAGAAAAGTTATGTTACAAAAGGTATTGCCTCCATTGTGTGGGGTTCGTTAATTACTTTTTGTGGTATATTCAACTGGGTGCAGTTACACTATGGTTTAAATTATGGGGATGTATGGTTGTTATTGCTTTTAGCATTGATTCCACAGATATATTTTTCAGTAAAAGAAAAAAGAAGCAAAAATTTTATATCCCATAACGAAACTACAATTAATTTTATTTGGATTGCCTTCACAATTTCAATGTTTATAACTACTTCGTATTTTGGCAGGATGCTAGGGGTGAGTCCGATTCCTATGGTGATGATGTTATACGCACTTCCCACATTTATTATTGGAGGTATGTATAAATTTATGCCAATGATTTTGGGTGGTATTTTTTGTTGGGTAGCAAGTGTAACGTCTATTTTTACAAATGTAGAAATAGATATGCTACTCATGGCAGCTTGTGGTTTATTCGCATGGCTTATACCTGGCATTATTCTTTGGAACCGTTATAAGAAAAACCAAGTGACAAATGTTTAAGGAGCTCGATCCCATATTACACTCACAACTACGGCTTGCAGTCGTAAGCCTACTCATTAGTGTAAAGGAGGCAGAGTTTGCTTTTTTAAAAGAAAAAACAAATGCGAGTGCTGGAAACCTAAGTGTACAAATAAGTAAACTAAAAGAATCAGGCTACATAGAAGTAACCAAACAGTTTAAAGACAATTACCCACTCACCATTTGTAAAATAACACAACAAGGCGTGCAGGCTTTTGAAGATTATGTAAACGCTCTACAGTCTTACATGCACAAATAAAACATATAAAAAATGCCGCTTCATTTGAAGCGGCATTTTTTATATATATGTGTTGTGTAAAAGAAAAAAATTAAAGTGCTTGCTCATCCATTTTAAAATTAATAAACTTAGTCGTTTCTGTTTTACCATTTGCAGTAAGAGAAATTGTAAAAGTTCCTCCTGCAAGTTTAGAAACATCAGCAAGTGTGATATTGTTATCACCTTTTACTACATCAGAAGTTTGTGTGCTTACAATAACACCAGCTTCGTTTGTAATAGTAATAGTAGCAGTAGTAACTTTTTTTGAATTGAATTTAACTGAAACAGAAGATTTACCGTTTGTACCTATTTTAATTCCATCTTGAGAGTTAGCAGTTGCAGAAGCAAGTAAAAATACGCTAAGGAAAATAGTTAATAAAGCTTTCATCGTCTTAAGTT
This sequence comes from Ferruginibacter sp., assembly GCA_043717975.1. Classification (GTDB taxonomy): domain Bacteria; phylum Bacteroidota; class Bacteroidia; order Chitinophagales; family Chitinophagaceae; genus Ferruginibacter. The sequence goes on from JAYSWO010000277.1 coordinate 2,039, forward strand.
TTGGTTTTTTTAAAGTCTCTTTGGTTAGAAGAGTTTCTAAAGTGAGAAGGTTATTTTGACTCGGCGTCTGTAGTAACTCTTCGACTTCGTGTAGTAAATGTAGTTCTTTTTTTTAATTGCACCGTATTTTTACTGCTTTTTTTAAAAAAAAGTACAAACTATTCTATAAATTAATATTTATCAATTACTTAAATCATAAAATAGTTTTGAAAGATGTTTTTACAGAGAAAATGCCGTTGAAATGGGTAAGATTAGTCAATTTGCCTTTCGCAAGTATGCCTATAAAATATATTGCTACACTATTATTTTTTAAAATAGCATAGCTATAGAGAGAAATTTTCGTAAAACAAAACAGCCACTTCAAAAGAAGTGGCTGTGTATTATATTATAAATAAAGTAATTAAAGAGCTTCAGTAGCTTTAAAATTTACAAATGTAGTAGTTGTTGTTGTACCATTGGCTATGATAGAAATAGTGTAAGTTCCTTCTTCTAAAGTAGTTACATCTAAAAGCGCAATTGAGTTAGCACCTTTTACAAGTGTTACATTTTGTGTATTTACTACTACACCAGCTTGGTTTGTAATAGTTACAGTAGCTGTAGTAGCTTTTGCAGAAGCAAATTTAGCTTCAATAGATGATTTACCTGTAGTACCTATTTTGATACCTTCAAAATTGTTAGCAGATGCGGTAGTGAAGATTAATGCGCTAAGAATAATTGTAAATAAAGTTTTCATCTTTGTTAGTTTTTGGTGTTTTTAAGCCGCTGTTTGTAGTAGCTTTTCTACTAAACGTAGTAAAGGAATCTTTTATTGTGTTGTACGTAGTATTTTTTCTACAAATTCTAAAATAATTACTAATCTCCGCAATTTTGAGCGTAATTTTACCACATGAAATCATTGCTAGAGGTAAAGGATTTGTCAAAAAATTTTGGTGCATTTGAAGCCGTAAAAAACCTATCATTCACTGTAAATGAAGGAGATGTGTATGGTTTTCTTGGGCAAAACGGGGCAGGTAAATCTACGACTTTGCGCATGCTTTTAAAATTAATTACCCCAACTACAGGAAATTTTTATTTTTCTGGAAAAAAAATTGAAACTGGGGACAATACCATGCTAAAAGAGACGGGAGCCATCATAGAACGCCCCGATTTATACAAATATCTATCTGCCTACGACAATTTGTACATTTTTGCCAAAATGAGCGGTATTAAAGTTACCCGACAGCTAATAATGGACCAGTTGGAAATGGTTGGCCTAGTTGATAGATATAAGAGTAAGGCAAAAACCTTTAGCCAGGGCATGAAACAACGCCTCGGAATAGCCATTGCACTCGTGCACCAGCCAAAACTCATCATTTTAGATGAACCTACCAATGGTTTAGACCCTCAAGGCATTGCAGATATGCGTAATCTTATATTGAGATTGAGCAAAGAAATGGGCAAAACTGTTATTGTATCTTCTCATTTGTTAAGCGAAATAGAAGTGATAGCCAATAGAATGATTATTATAAACAAAGGGAAAAAGATTGTAGAAGGAGATGTGGCAACGCTCTTAGACCCAGCCAATACCTTGGTAGAAATAGATACCACTAATAATGTAGAAGCTTTGGCCAAATTACAAAATAGCAAATGGATAACTTTTTTGGAAGATTCTAAAAAAAGCCTTCGTTTTAGAATGGATAGAAAAGACGTACCTCAAATAATATCCAATCTAGCAGAAATGAACGTACATATATTATCTGTAACACCTCGTCATTCCTTAGAAGATTATTTTTTATCACTTACCAACAACGATACGCATGTGGAGCCTTTTACAAATTGAGTTATACAAAATATCTAAAAGAGCTAGAACGTATATAGCCTTTATTGCCATTGCAGCCATCGTCTTTATTTTTCAATTTGCTTTTAAAGCAGACGGAGAAAGTTATATGAACCTAATGCTACAAGGTGCTGGAGATACTTTTGAGCTAGATAGATCAAAAGCCATTAACGGCTATTTTATGTGTTACATTATATTAAACACATTGCTCATTCAAATACCGATATTAATAGCGCTTGTAGCCGGCGATGCCATAAGCGGAGAGGCTAATATGGGTACATTGCGTTTACTACTTACCAAACCCGTAAGCCGTACAAAAATAATTGGCGTAAAATTTATTGCTTCTGTAATTTTTACAATTGCCTT
>JAYSWO010000278.1:0-4219 GCA_043717975.1 Ferruginibacter sp.
GCATCAAATCTTGATTTAGCAAGTGTAGCTGATGTATAAAATGGTGTAGCCAATTTCCCAGCTTCATCAGGAGTTTCAGCTGTTTTACCTGCTCCATACATATCTACTGCAAAAGCCAAATAGCCAAGCTCAGCTAATTGCTTTGCACGCCCATGTGTGTAGTCACCTATACCCCACCACTCAGGCAAAATGAGAACAACTGGTTTTAATGTAGCACTATCAGAATTGTATGCAACAAACCCCTTCATGGTTATACCATCTCCAATATAATCTACACTTTCAGATTGTATCATTGACTTGCCTGCTGAAGAAGCATCCGTTGTTATAGTTGTATTTGAATCTTTTTTTTCATTACCATTACAAGATGATATTAATATAGCAATGATAACGGGCGCAATAATTTTATTGTACATTTTATTTTGTTTACATGTTATGAATGATGTTAAGCTAGCAATTCAAAAGCAGGCTTGTATAAATCCCAAAACGCATCAAGGGCTATCATATTTTTCTTTAGAAATGCTATGATGCTTGGCCAATCAGATTCTTTAAAAATATTTACATTTTGTAACGCTATGTAAATGTTAGAAACAGATTTACCATCGTTTGTAATGAAATTTTCTTTTGCTTCCCATCCCATTCCTACTAGTTCTTCAAATTGCTTGGCTAAGGTACGAAAGGTTTGACAATACTGATGTTCCAATGTTTTATCAGGCAAAAAAATTTCTACAGAAACATAGGCAACATCTTTATTGGCATCCATTTTAAAATAGATCCCTTTTATGCCAGTTTTATAATTTATCCAATTTACTTTTTCGCCGGAGGCACTAGGCACAGGTTGCATGTACTTTCCAAAGGCTGTCCAAAATTTTTGCCTTACTAAAGAGGCTTCATCTTTCGTGTACATGATGTAAGTAAATTAATTTTTGCCAATTTTATCAAATCATTTTTATTCTAGTTAGGGGAAACAAACTCTGGGCGTCGAATAAAGCTTGTATTAAAATTAAATCTCAATTTAGATGTAAACTCAATTCTCCAATTTTTTAAACCTTCATCTATTCTTGGAAAATAGTAACCTTTTAATTCAATTGTGCCAAAAACCAAATTTTCATTTCGAGCACGCAAGCCACCTCCAAGTGCAGTAAAACCCTGGGTATTTTTAGTAATTTCATTAATATCTTTTATCAAACTAAGATCGGCAAATACAAAGGGCGCAAATCTAAAACCTAACCATTTTTTCAAATTAAAAAATACTGATTCTCCTTTTAATGTAGTACGTGTATCGGCTGCCAAACTTGAGCCTCTATAATATGGAATACCATAGCTACTTTGTAAATAGAGTGTTTTATTTAACAAAGTATTCATCTGTCTTGTATAATTAAAAGATAAGAAATTTCTATTTCTCCAGTTGGTATTCAGCTTTTTTAAACTTGTAAATCCACTAACGCCAACTAAAATATCTATGTCTTCTAATTTTTTTTTGTTTACATAAGTTCCACTTTTAAAAGTATAGTTTACATAATGCCCCTGTTTAGAAAAACGTGTTGCATCAAACTCTGCCCCATAATAAGTACGCGGTATTCCATTTTTATTCGTGTATCCACTAATAATTGTTGCATTTAGGCCTTCAGGTACATCTTCCGATCTTCCAAAACCATAGATAAAATTGGTACGATAAAAATTCTGTTTATACAAACTATACGATGCTAAGGAACCATTTAAATCTACATAATCTGAATTGTAATTATTTTTTGCACTTGTGGGAATTTCAAAAAAATCGTTATAGAAGCTTCTTATGGCTACAAAATGCCTAAGTCTTTTATCAGAATCTTTTTCACGCTTATTTTTATATCCAATGTTAAAGCCCCCCCACATATCAATGTTAAATAATTTATATTGAAAATTATCAGTGTATAAAGTATCCGTGGAATATTGGTTTTTGGTATCTTTAAAACCAAGATAAGCTGCTCCTGTCCAAGCTTTATATCTACTTAACAATGGCTTATCAAAAGCTGTATAAAAAAGATTTTCTTCAAGGTTTCCACTACTAAATGATGAGTTGTAGGTTTTAAAACCCGTAGTCCAATTTATAAAAGTATTTTTGATATTGCGCTTTGTAAAAGAGGCACCAAATCCATAGTCATCAAAACGTTCTTTATCGTATAAGTTTGTAATTTCAAATTTGTTTCCAGAGCCAAAAACATTTTCATCAGTTAATACACTTTCTACTTTATTAAGGTTGCTCACATCTGCACTCATACCAATGGAGAATACATCTCTTGTTAAAATTTGTATATCTACAAAAGGAGATACACTATCAGCTATAACAACAATTCTTGCATCTCTAAAGAAAGGTTGTTCTCTTAAAAACCGTTCATTATCTGATATTTCTCTTGGCACAATTTTATCGCCTTCTTTAAAAAATAAATTTTTCCTTACAATTCGTGGCAATGTATTTTTATGAAAAAAATCGGCAATGCTTTCTAAAAAATTTCCTTTTTTTCCATCTACAGTATCATGTACAATGGTATAAAAACCTGTAGGTGCAATGCTAATAAACCTAATTCTTCTACCTGCATATTGTAAAAAAGGATCCACTATTTTTGTTGGTGGTACAATGGTTAGTTCAGGATCAGCATCTCTATAAATACTTTCTCCCAGTCTTTTTAATAAGCCTTTCTTTTTTAAAAGAAAAAAAGTGTCTTCTGGCTCTTTTACTTGCGCATAAGAACAATTGCAGTTTGCTAAAAGCGAAAAAAAAACAAAGAAAAAAAGTAAAAGTTGTTTCATTATATGGAATCCAATCATTTAGCCACTACAAATATACTCAGTTCTACCTCAAAAATTAAATACTATTTGAAGCTGTGGATATTTGATAATCATTAATTTTTTAGTTTATGCATCTAAAAATTGTGCATTGGTAGTTTATCGCATTAGCATATCGCTATACGATACCTCCATAAAATCATCTTTTGTAATGTCAAAAAAATTTGTATAATAATCGCATTGTTCTCTTAAAGTTTCTATGCCTATACTATCATCATTATCAATGGCTTCAACTTCTACAAACGTTCCAAGACCTTCCACCCTATCAAAATGAAATTTTACATTTTCTACAAAATATATTTTCCTTTTTTTATCAACGATTACTTTTATACCATGTAGTTTTTCTAAAATACTTTTAAGTGCATCATCTGGTGCATGTTTATACAAAATAATATCCGATTGTTTCGTACCTGCAAAGTCAGAGCGTTCATACCATATCAAAGCGTTTTCAATATTGCCTTCCCGTAGTTTTAACCTACCAGTAGCAACATTATAGTAAGTATCTTTTTGGTTATCTTCTCCAATAAATAACGGATGTAATGTTTTCAATTTAAGTTCTAAATCTTCTATATTATTGCATTTAGCTTTAAATTCGATATTGATATGACTCATTGTTGCTTTTTTTAAAATAAATTAAACTTAATATTAATAAAATCATTTTCAGCATTATTAATTGTCTTCCAAATCTTCCCAAGCTCCCATAAGCTCATTGTAACTATGATTGTCCTTTGTAGCTTTGGACTCTAGCATACCTTTTTTATAGATCTCTATTGCTTCTGCAAAACTATCATTACGCTCCAATAATTTGCCCAAATGATAATAAGAACCCACATAACTTGGTTCTCTTGCCAATATGGTTTCAAACAACAGCTTTGCCTCGTTATCATTACCTTCTTTTATGTATTCTAATGCCAAAGCATGTTGCAAAAAGCTGTCGTTTGGTGCGGTTTGTAAAAATTCTTTTAGCTTATCTATTCTGTTCATAATTTTCTTTTTTAAGGCAATCTAATTTGTGTTTGATGCCGTATATTTGCATTTTAGTTGCATAAACAACCTTTATAAAATATAGAGCATGAAAATACTTGTTTGTATTAGTAAAACACCCGATACTACCTCAAAAATAGCGTTCGCAGATAACAATACGAAATTTGCTACTGATGGTGTACAATTTATTATCAATCCATACGACGAATGGTATGCTTTGGTAAGAGCTTTAGAATTGAAAGAAGCTGATCCAACAACAGTTTTACATTTGGTAAATGTAGGCGGCGTAGAAAGCGAACCAATTATACGCAAAGCTTTGGCGCTTGGTGGTGATGAATCTATTAGAGTAAATACAGATAATACTGATAGCTTTAATATAGCATCGCAAATAGCATCTGTAGCTAAAGATGGT
>JAYSWO010000279.1:0-10601 GCA_043717975.1 Ferruginibacter sp.
CAAAGCGGCGGTGCAGCTAAAGCAGCTGGACAAGCTTTTCTTGCTAAGAATAAAACCAAAAAAGGGGTAATTGCTTTGGCAAATGGTTTGCAATATGAAGTACTAAAAGAAGGAGAAGTAAATGGAGCAAAACCAAAAGCGGTAGACACTGTGGTGGTAAATTATATTGGCACATTAACCAATGGTACTGAGTTTGATAATTCGTATAAACGTGGCCAACCAGCAAGCTTTCCGCTGAACGGGGTTATTAGAGGCTGGACAGAAATTTTACAACTAATGCCAAAGGGGTCTAAATGGAGAGTGTATATACCTAGCGAACTTGCATATGGCGAAAATCCACCTAGTCAACAAATTCCGCCAAATGCGGTATTGATTTTTGACATTTCTTTAGAAGATATTAAGCCGGTTGCTACTACTGAAACAAAATAACGATGGAAAGTTTACGTTATCCCATTGGAAAATATATAGCACAGCCTTTTTCTGTGGAACAACGTAGTGAGTGGCTGCTTGATATTGAGGTACTACCTAAAGCCCTAGAATATGCTATCACAAATTTAGATGCTGCACAATTAGAAGTGCCCTATAGGCCAGGTGGATGGAATAGTAGGCAAGTGGTGCATCATGTAGCGGATAGCCATATGAATGCTTTTATACGTTTTAAACTAGGGCTTACCGAAGATAATCCTATAATAAAACCATATGATGAACAGCAATGGGCAAATTTAAGTGATGTACAAAATATCCCTATTAATGTATCCATTACTTTGCTATATGCTGTACATATACGCATGTTAGATGTATTAAAAAATATTAAAGAGGATGAGTGGAATAGAACGGTTGTTCATCCCGAACACAATATGCAAATGACACTCTGGTATCTGCTAGGAATGTATGCTTGGCATGGCAAGCATCATACGGCGCATATAAATACATTGAGAGAAAGAGAAGGATGGTGATGAAAATATAATTAAAAAAACAGTCCAAATTATATATTTTGGACTGTTTTTTTTTAAGGGGTTTTTCTTATAAAATTCAAAAAGATAATTATTTTTTTTATAAGCCTAAATCTGCAACCCCATACGCACTACTGGCAGCTACACACCATACGAGTGCATACCTATATTGTGTAATGGTTACAGTTGAAGGTACGTTCCAGCTTCTTGCTCCACTTGTATGCCCGGTTGATGTAAGGGGAGCTATTTGTACAGCTCCATTTACATTTGTAGCACTATTGGATAAATAAATTCTTAAATCGGGAGTTGAAGTACTTACTTGAAAAGTAGGGGAAGTTTGTAACTTTAAAGTGCCATTTTCAATTTTTAATTTAGCCATGCCCATGCTACCTTGTCCTGCAAAATTTCCTTGTCGTATTACTTGCACCATGGTAGGAGTACTTTGTATTCCGCTTGATGAAGCGGTTATATTCGCCGAGCCATAAGCCAAGCCAGTAGCCATTCCTGCACCATTTAATTGTACACTTGTAGCTGCATCGCTCATCCAATTAAATGTAAGACCACTTATTACAGCACCTGATAGGTTAGTACCAACAGCAGATAAATTTACTGTACCATTTAATAAAATTTCTTGTGTAGTAGATGGTGTAATGGTAATGGTAGATAAAACATTGGAATTGGCAACTACCGAAACTGCTGCTGTAGCAGAAATAGTATTGAACATGGCTTTTATATTTGTTTGCCCCACTGCTACTGCTGTAGCCAATCCAGTCTGGTTTACTGTTGCTATGCCCGTATTACTCGAACTCCAAACAATGCCAGTAGGTGTAGCTGCCAATACCCCTGCATTATTGTAATACTTTATGGTGAATTGTGTAGTTTGCCCAGCTAATATACTACTGGTAGTTGGGGTTATCTCTATACGTTCAGGTACCGTTACTATAGGTGCTACTGGTACATCTTCTCCTGTTTTTTTGCACGCTGCAAATGTGAAAGCAATCATTATTGCTAAAAAAATTTTTTTCATTTTGTTAAATTTAAAAGTGGTTTGATTTTATAAATTGTCAATAATATCTTTTACAGAAGCTCTTTTGCTGTAATCTGCATTAAAAAATACGTATTTTATTTTGCCATCTTTTCCAACAATGTATGTGGCAGGTACAGGCAGGTTAGCACCATTATCACCATTGGCTTTCTCAAAATCTATTCCGTAGCCTTTATATTTTTCAATGGTTTTTTCATCTACAGCAAAACTTACTTTGTAATCTTTCATTAAAGCCAATCCTTTATCTTCAACAATAGAAAACGAGGCTTTTGTTTTGCTTACTGTTTTCTTAATGTTATCAGCTGTTTCTGGTGTAATGGTTATGATTGTTCCACCTTTTGCGGTTATGTAGGAAAGAGAATCATTGAGGCTACTTAATTGTTTATTGCAATATGGGCACCATTGCCCACGATAAAAAATTAATACCGCTTCGCCATTTTTTAATATTTCTTTTAAGGAGATTTCTTTTCCATTTTGGTCTGTACCAACTATTGCAGGTGCCATATCACCCACTTTTAAACCTTCGGGTTTTTGCATGTCCATTTGTGCAATAGCTATTACACTTGTTAAGAGTAGGAGAGAAAGAGAAAGTATTTTTTTCATAATGGCGTTTTAGGTGTATCAGTATAAAATTCAATGGTTTTTTACCATCAAAAAAAATATATACAAACTTAAACGCAGGTTCGTTTTTTACTTTACACTTATTTTTTGTAGTGCAGTAAATAATTCTATTTCTTTTTCAGAAAGATTGGTAGGTAGTTTTACAAGATAGGTGACAAATAAGTCGCCAAATACATCTTCTTGCTTATATACAGGAAACCCTTTTCCTTTAAGCCTTATCTTAGTATTGTTTTGTGTTTCAGGCTTTACTTTTAGTTTTACTTTTCCGTGAAGGGTATTCAACGTTATTTCTCCACCAAGTACAGCAGTATATAAATCTATTTCTTGGGTTATTTGTAAATCGTTTCCTACACGTTTAAAAAAAGTATCGTTGTTTAATTTAAATGTGAGGTATAAATCACCACTTACACCTCCATTTGGGCTTGGTTGACCATACCCTTTCAATTTTATTACTTGCCCATCTTCTATACCTGCAGGTATGGTTATTCTGATGTTTTTTCCATTTACGGTAATGGTTTGCTGGTGTGTTTTAAAAGTGTCACTTAGGTTTAGTTGAAAATTTGCATTTAAATCTTGGCCCTTTTGTTTGCCAGTACTTCTTCTTCCTCCTCCGCCACCAAACATAGAGGAGAAAAAATCTGAAAAGCCACCGTCACTATCATTGCCTCCAAATTGCTGAGAATATTGTTGCCGCTGCCTTGCTTGCTGTTCAAACGCCTCGCTGTGCTGCCAATCTTTTCCGTACTTATCGTACTTTTTTCGATTCTCAGGGTCACTCAATACCTCGTTTGCTTCATTTATTTGTTGAAACTTTTTCTTTGCTGTATCATCATTTGGATTCGCATCTGGATGAAATTGTTTGGCTAATTTTCGATATGCTTTTTTTATGTCGTCAGCGGTGGCATTTTTTTGTAAACCAAGTACATTATAATAATCAATAAATTCCATGGTAGTAATAATATTTATTTGTCACTTCAAAAAATCTCCATCTATAATTAACAATTTTACGCCGCTTTTTGCCATTGATTTATGAGAACTCATTTCATCAGAAACGATATATGTCATACCTTTTGTGAGTCTAAAACTTTTTTCATTTTCTAATTCACTTACAAATTCACCTTCTAGGCAATGAACAATATGCCCTTTCTTACACCAATGGTCGGCTATATAATTTTCTGAATATTCTACCAACCTTACTCGAAGGCCCTCATAGATTTTTGTTTGCCAATATGCCGTACCCGTTTCTCCTTGGTAAGCTACTTTTTCTACGTCTGTCCAGTCTATCGTTTCAAAAGCAATTTGGCTCATCTTAAAAATTATTTATGGTAGCTCTACATAGGTTTTTGCTTTAAAAAATACAGCAATTGAATCTTTTACACGCAAGGTATCTGTAAGAGGGTTTTTAAAAGGCATTCTCAATTTATATGTTACTGAATCTTTTGTAGTAAGCACCAACTTATTGCCATAGTTTGTTAGCACCGTATACCGTTTTTGTGCAAGGGCTAAATCGGTAAATTCTTTTATAACAATATAAAAACTATTGGTATCGCTTGTGTTTATAGGTATTATAGCAGCAAGGCTGTCTTTTAACTTCTTTGCTGCACTTGTATCTGTAATGGCTACTGTATTTGTAGATGCAGCGTTGTTGGTAGTATCTTTTGAAGCACTAGAAACTTCTACATTTTCATTATTTACATCGTTATTCTTTTTATTAATAAAATAGTAAGCCAATAAGCCCAGCGCTCCTAATACAATAAAGCCTAGCAAGGCTATAACAGCCATTTTATTTATACCTCCACTTTTTTCTTTTGGTGGCGTAGCAAAAGTTACTTTTTCAATAATTTTTTCTGTAACAATCTTTGGTGTGTCTTGTAACATTACATGCGATGTACCTGCTTGTGTAAATGCATAGTCGCCTATTTGCGTTTTATGCAAAGTACCGAGCCCTTCCATTACCAATGGCTTACCAATATTTAAAAATTGTTTATTCAAACTGATAAACGACTCTAAATCAGATGTAGCAAGCGGTTTTATTTTTCTTGAGTTGGCTACAATGTAATTTATTAAACCTTCATCAACACCTGCTTTTGGTTCATATTTAAATTCAATGGCATTTTCAGGCAATACCGTATCTTTTTCACTATCTACGGGTATGTTTATATCGGCCGATATAATAAAAGTACCAATGTCTTGTAAGGTTACTTTTTTGTTGCTGTACAAATACTGTACAATCAGTTGCTCCATTTTCATCTATAATCGTTTTTGCCTTTTTTATAACTATTTATGTAGCAAACCTACAAGTAAATAAGAATATAGCCAAGCAATACATTCATTTGAATTATTTTTGCGGTATGTTAACACCCGAAGAGGAAAATTTTATTCAATATTGGGAGCAAAATAAAGAGCTTCATAGTACTTTTTTTAGTAAACTATTAAGGGGTTTACCTATGGCATGTGTGTTTGGCTTGCCTATTTTACTACTTATTGTATCTGTTTATCTTTTTATACCCGATTGGTATATAAAAATATCAAAAACTTCTCCACAAGCCTTTTTTGTGGTGGTAATTGCCGTTATTATTGCAGTCTTATTTTATGCATTTACTAGAATGCACTTTAAATGGGAAATGAATGATCAGCTTTACCAAGAACTAAAACACAAACAAAAGAGGGCTGAAGCAGCGAAATCATAAAAAAATGTCTCTTTTAACAAAACAAATATATACGATGAAAAAATGGTTCTTTTTATGTGCGTTATCCGCACTTGTTTTTATGGGTTGTAAAAAAGATAATGCTAGTACGGATTGTACACAACCTGCACCTACAATTATTGCTCCTGCCTCAGAAAAGGCTTATATTGAAACTTATCTTGCAGCAAATGGTATAACCAATGCGGTTGAAATAAACGGTATGTATTATATTATTTCTATTCAGGGTACGGGTACATCTCCCAATCTATGTTCAAATATTAGTATTGAGTATATAGGTAAATTCATGTTGGCTACATCAGATGGAGCACAGTTTGATGCATCACCAACTGGACAACCATTTTCAAGTAAGTTATCAAATCTTATTAATGGCTGGAAACTAGTTTTGCCTTTAATGAAATCTGGCGCATCAGCTATTTTATACATTCCACCATCTTTAGGCTATGGCGCAGCTGGCCAAGGTTCAATACCGGGCAATGCCTATTTAAAATTTCAAATTTCATTGAAAGCAGTTCAGTAATATCATTTCTTTAAACTAATTTTAGCCTTAGATGTTTCTAAGGCTTTTTTTATAAAATTATACCACGTGAACCACGAAGCAATTTCTGTTTTTGATATGTTTAAAATTGGGGTAGGCCCTAGCAGCAGCCATACGCTTGGGCCTTGGCGTGCAGCACAAATTTTTACACAATCTCTTCAAGACAAAGGAATATTAAACGAAGTGGTATCTATAGAAGTATTGCTATATGGTTCTTTAGCAAAAACTGGTGTGGGGCATGGCACAGATTTAGCTGTGCAGCTAGGGCTAAGTGGCCAAGATCCTGTAACGTTTAATGTGGACAGCATTGATGCTAAAATAGCCGATATAAAAGCCATGAATAAAATTTTATTGGCAGGTAAGCATGAAATTGATTTTACACCCACGGATGATATTGAATTTCTTTTTACAGAAACCTTGCCCTTTCACCCAAATGCACTTACTTTTTTAGTAATGCTAAAAAATGGAGATACGTTTGCAGAAACCTATTATTCTATTGGTGGTGGCTTTGTACAACAAGAAATAAAAAATGATGAAGATGATAACAAAGAAAAAAATATAACACTTCCTTTTCCTATAAATACTGCAGATGAATTATTGCATTGGTGCAGAAAAACAGGCTTATCTATTCATGAAGTGGTAATGGAAAATGAATTGACTTGGCGTAGTGAAGCAGAAACCAAAAATGGTATGCTGAATATTTGGAGAGTGATGAAAGAGTGTATTTACAAAGGTTGTCATACACAAGGATATTTGCCTGGCGGGCTCAATGTAAAACGCCGGGCTTTTGATGTAAATAAAAAACTATTGCAAGAAAAAAAATACAATGATTATGATGAATGGCTTGCAGAAATAGCTTCAGGTGGTCATCGGTTTAATTATATTTTAGATTGGGTAAGTTGTTTTGCATTGTCAGTAAATGAAGAAAATGCATCTTTTGGTAGGGTAGTAACCGCCCCTACAAACGGTGCTGCGGGTGTAATACCTGCGGTGCTTTTATATTTAATTGCTTTTTGCGATGGCAACGATGATGATAAAATTATAAAATTTCTACTCACCGCATCGGAGATAGGAAGTATTTTTAAAAAAGGCGCAACCATATCTGCTGCAATGGGTGGTTGCCAAGCTGAAATAGGCGTGAGTAGTGCTATGGCTGCCGCTGCACTTACAGAAAGCCTTGGTGGCACACAACGCCAAGTATTGATGGCTGCTGAAATAGCCATGGAGCATCACCTTGGTATGACATGCGACCCCATTGGTGGGCTTGTACAAATACCCTGCATAGAACGAAATACTATGGGAGCAATAAAAGCCATTACAGCTTGCCAACTTGCTTTACAAAGCACACCCGATTTTGCAAAAGTGAGCCTCGACGGCGTTATAAAAACCATGTGGGATACAGCATTAGATATGAATAGTAAGTATAAAGAAACGGCAGATGGAGGGTTGGCTGTGAATATTCCAATTAGTTTGAGCGAATGCTAGTAGTAACACGCCTATGGCGAATCTCCTACAAAAACATTTTGTCCAAGCAAAGAAGCAGCTATGGGCATCATCGTTGTGTCACTCACTTCATCGACATACCATTATTGATCTTTTATTATGCAATAAAAAGTATAGGATTAAGTAGATAATTTCAAAAAGTATTTAACACATTTAATTATCCTTACATCCAACAATCCCTTCGAAAAATCTAAAACCCTATTGAAGATTAGTATAAAGCTTGAAAATAATTTCTTTCATTTTTATAATTAATTTTTATGTCTACATTAAAAACGCCTGGTATTTATATTAGTGAAATAAATGCCTTCCCTAATTCTATAATGCAAGCAGAAACAAGCGTTCCAGTATTTATTGGCTATACCCAAATAGCTGAATCAGATGGCAAATCGCTATTGCTAACTCCTACAAGGATTTCTTCTTTACAAGAATATGAACATTTTTTTGGAAAAGGTTTTCATTCAAAGTTTACCATTGTAGATGCATCCCCGGCAAATAATGAAGCCATTTTTGCTTTAAACGGAAGCAACAAACAAGTCTTAATAAATACCAATCACAAACTTATTTTTTATAATTGTATAAAACTTTTTTTTCAAAATGGGGGAGGAAATTGCTACATCTTATCTGTGGGTACATATGCAGATAAGCCTCAAGGTTTGGCAATAAATCTGGAAGACTTTGTAGGCGACGATACAAAACCGAGTGTTTTTACTTTGTTAGAAAAGGAGTTTGAGCCAACCTTACTTGTACTGCCCGATGTAATAAATATAGGTGTTGCAGCTTATCAGATCTATCAAAAAGCTTTGGCACATTGCGAAAGCATGCAAAGCCGTTTTGCCATATTAGATGTGTACCAAACCAATGCTGAAAATATAGTTAGCGACATACAAGATTTTAGAGATGGTATTGGAAATATTGGACTAAGATATGGTGCTGCCTATTATCCTTGGCTCAATACAACCATTGTGCAAGATGATGAAATTGATTTTACAAATGTTGATTCTAGTGTAAACCTTGCCAATTTATTGCCAGAGCAAGCTGCAAAAGATATAGCCAATAGCATAAAAAGTTTAACACAAGAGCAATTAAAAACGCAACGTGCAAGCTTGCATCAATCTTTAAAAGCAAGTAGCAGTAGCTATCAAAAAATAATAAATGCAATAAAAAATGAAATAAACTTTTTGCCTGCAAGTGTTGCAATGGCAGGTGTTTACACTAGTGTAGATACTAATAGAGGTGTTTGGAAAGCTCCTGCAAATGTTTCTTTAACAGCTGTAATAGCTGCATCCATTAGTGTTTCCAACCAAGAACAAGAAGATTTAAATGTAGATATTACGGGTAAATCTATATGTGTAATTAGAAATTTTATAGGGCAAGGAACACTCGTATGGGGAGCAAGAACCCTCGATGGGAATAACGATGATTGGCGATATATAAATGTAAGAAGAACAGCTATTATGATTGAGCAATCTATAAAACTATCAATGCGTAGTTTTGTTTTTGAACCCAATGAATCTAACACTTGGGTTATTATAAAATCAACGGTAGATAGTTTTTTACTTAATTTATGGAAACAAGGTTGCCTAAATGGCGCAAAACCTGAAGATTCTTTTTTTGTACAAATTGGCTTGGGTTCTACTATGACAGCTAATGATATTCTAGGAGGTAGTTTACGATTAGCTATAGGTGTAGCCATGGTAAGGCCTGCAGAGTTTATTATTATTAATTTTGAGCAGAAGCAACAGAAACCTTAATAAATTCCCTTTTTAGTTTAGAGGTGGTTTTCTCAATTTCTGCTCTATCAGCATTACTTAAATATTGTTTTGCAATTCTATTTTCTGGATTCTTATCAAAGCAATAAAGCGTACATAAGAAAAACCATTCTAAAGGTTTCATCAAAATATAAATAATATCAGATAAAAATTTATTATTAAAAATGCTGTAATAGCGATGAATAACATTTCCAACTTTATTATATTGCTGTCTAATATTTTTATGAAGAAAAGGTAATTTCTCTTGCATTAATTCCTCAAAAGCATTTGATACTAGCAACTGTCTATTACAAATAATATGATGGCCGTTTCTTATCCCCAATCGCTGCGGCTTTACAACTTTTCTATGGCCATTTGCGGCTACGGAGCACAAGTAATGTCCACCACATTTTACATTGTCACACTTATAATCCCACTGAGAAAACCCATGTTTATACGTATCTGTAAATGCTCTTACAATAGAATCAGGTTTTTGCCCAACTAATAGAAGTAAGGTCGAAAGAATAATCAAAATGGGCAAACATAAAATAAGTATTAATGGAAATTTTTGAATAGGCTTTAGATTTAAAATTTGCCAAGCTTTTTGTTCAAATGTATTCTTTGAGAAAAATGCTTCATTTTGTATGTAAGTGTAAAAGAGCTGTTGATTTTTTATAAGCATTAAAATACCTAACATAATGATAGGCATATTTCCGAAAAAAGCATAAAAAGTATTTTTTGTTTGTATGGCAATAAAAATATTTAGAACAATGGCAATTAGTATTAAACAATTTACAAAAACTTCCACAATAGGCGCTGCCATTCTTTTGCGATAACTAATATAGAAATAGGCAATCAAACACAGTATAACCATTGCCAAAATAGTAGGCTGGTGCTGTGGAGAAAAAGCTGTACTATCACCACAGCAGTCGTTTGTTGTATTGTCTGTGGCATATAAGTATGGCAAAATTATTAATGATACAATTTCTATAATCCTCATCAGTACAATGTGCACTATTCTTTTGCCTTTTATTATAAATCCCATTAGCTCTATAATTAAGATCAGAAGGGGTAAGGCAATGAGAATAAAAATGAATGGCATAGCTGATAGGTTTTAATTAAAAATTATGGCAATTATTTATTCTATCCATATATTTCCGATAGAATATGTTTTAGCTTGTCCACTTATCATTACTCTATATAAATTGTCAGTACAAAATAATTGTCCAACTCTTTCAGAAAGTTGCAATGAAAAAAGTTCTCTTTTCTTTAATCTATCTGCCCAGTAAGGAATTAAAGAGCAATATGCCGAACCTGTTACAGGGTCTTCTAAGATTGATGCCTGAGGTGTAAAAAATCTTGAAACAAAATCACAAGTATCTCCTTTAGAGCAACATTCATGGAGTTGCCCTCCACTGGTTCACACTCACAGCGATTGTGGAACCAACAGAAGAGAGCACAAGAGAAGTCGCGATTTTCAAGATTGCT